>JACQWN010000238.1:0-12988 GCA_016209245.1 Bacteroidia bacterium | reverse complement strand
AGCAATGAATAATGGAGACGAGAATGCAAACAAGTTTTACTTAAAATATTGTGCTGCTGAAAATCTTGGGCTGGAGGCTTTCATACTAAATTGGGATGATATTGGGAAATGGAATATTATTAGACAACAACAGGACGGTGATATTACAATGATTGAACTTATTCAAGAAGGAGAAATACTGGAAAATTGGACTGAAATGGGCACTTTAATTTCTACAAAGGGAGTTTTTAATATAAGCTTGGATGAATCAATGAATATGACTTATGAAATAGTTAAGAAAGAATGTCCGAATAACAAATTGACATTTATTGAGAAAGATGAATTAGGTGAATATCCTTGGATACTTTTCAAGATAGAATGCAGTTCATATGAGAAAACAGAATCTTCTGAATCACAAATATACTATACAGTATTTGGGAAGAAGGCATTATATAATTGTGTAATTGCATTTAAGGAAAGTACTATTTCTGAAGAAACAAAAATTAAATGGGTTAATTTTTTTAGAAGTGGAAAAATTGATTATTTTAAGGAATAATGCACTGGCTACAATCGAGTAAGCCGCCCCGCCAGATGAACTGACGGGGAGAGCTTCTCACACCACTGTACATGCGGGTCTCGCATACAGCGGTTCGATATTTCGACAAGCTCAATACAGCGCAGGTATCAGCATTATCGCTCTTTTCACCGATAACACCTTTGCCGTAGTTTAAGAAAGGCTGGTCACGCTTGAGGTGTGAAACCTCCTTATTGAATTTATTGCAACCTGTCGTTCAGTCCTTTATTACTTCGTGAGCCTCACTGCAACGCATTGCTCAATACATCGCCTTGCGCTCTGCTCATGCATGGCGCACACAGCGGGCTTAATCAATGCCTAACTATCATTAAATCAGATAAATATGCGAATTTAACATACATTCGTAATAATTAAAAAAAATAGTACATTTGTAGCCGGCACCGTTCAAGACCTTACACGTTGACATAAAAAGTTTCCGGAAATATGTTTTTTAAAAAATTATTATCAATAATTAATGATTTCTTTGGGTTGATATACCCAAATCTCTGCGAAGTGTGCGGGAACAAATTGATGAAACATGAACATGTAATCTGTTCCGTATGTTTGTATGAATTGCCAAGGACAAATTTTCATAATGATTCTGAAAATCCCGTTAATCAACTTTTCTGGGGTAAAGTCTGGATTGAAAATGCAACTGCATTTTTTTGGTTTTTAAAAGGGAGTAAATACCTGCATATTATACACAATTTAAAATATCAGGGGAAAAAAGACATAGGAATTGAGCTCGGGAAACATTTTGGGTATGAATTATCCGGTAATGAGAAATTCAGGGCAGTTGATGTTATCGTTCCTGTCCCTTTACATCCAAAAAGGGAGAAAAAAAGGGGCTATAACCAGGCCGAAATGATTGCAATGGGTTTGGCTGAAAGCATGAAAATCAAGGTGGATAGCAAAACATTATACAGAGCGGTCTATAATGTAACACAAACAAAGAAAACAAAAGATGAACGATGGTCGAATGTATCGTCAATATTTAATATACACAATAAAGATGAATTAAAAAATAAGCATATCTTGCTTGTTGACGATGTCATAACAACCGGTTCTGCATTGAGCTTGTCGAAATGTTCGTAATAAATTCGTACTTCGTTGGGATAATATACGTATGGAATAACATTGATCTAAATAGTAATAATTTTTTTATATTTGCTCTGTCATTAAATTTTAATTTTATGAAACGAATTATACTATCATTCGCATTATTTACGATATTTTATTCCTTATTTTCGCAGGAATATAAAATCATTGATACGTTAGGCAACTTTCTTAATAATGATACATTTATTGTAAATGGGCTCGTTACCGATTATCAGATTATAGTACATCTTTGGGTGATTAATACCGATACACAGCAATTAGATGTAAAAGTCAAGAAGGATACAATTTATACTATAAGCGGTTCAACAAATGACTTTTGTTGGGCAGGTCTTTGTTATCCTTCTACTACTTTCATCTCAACAAATATGGAAGAAATGAATCCCGGAGATACGAGCAAGGAGTTTTCAGCTCATTATAAGCCATTTGGAAATATTGGCAATACACTGATTAAATATATATTTTTTTCCTCCCATCCTACTACTGGCGATACAGTTTATGTTTTATATAAAGTAATATCATGTAGTAATTTATCAATGACTACCTCTGTAACAAACGCTGATTGCGGACAATCTAATGGTACAGCCACTACTAATCCCTCAAGTGGTACATCGCCTTATACCTACCAATGGAGTAATGGGCAAATTACTCAAATTGCCACAGATTTAGCGGTTGGGACATATAATGTTACAGTAACAGATGCAAATGGCTGTACGGAAACAGCAACAGTTTTAGTTAATAATATTGGTATTGGTGATTCAACTTTAACAATTACTTCTATAGCTGACACTAATGGATGTAGTGGTACAGCAACAATAAGCGCAGCAGATGGAGCACCTCCTTATTCATATTTATGGAATAATGGACAAACAACACAAACAGCAACCGGATTATGTGCCGATACTACTTATTTTGTTACTATAACCGATGTAAATGGTTGTATCGCAAGTGACTCAGTTAATATTGTTGGCACTGATATAAATGAATATGAAATAAATAATTTCATTTCGTCTTTTATGCCTAATCCTGCTAATACATATACATCTTTCAGCTATTGCTTGAAAAACAATCGAAATGTAAAAATTGTTATTTATAATATCTTAGGAAATCAGATGCAATCAATTCCATTAATGGTATTTCCAGGGAAGTTGACGGTAAATACGGAAGAATTTTCACCCGGTATTTACTTTTGCGCATTATTAGCGGATGATAAAATGGTCTCTATGCGTAAATTGATTATTTCAAGGTAAGATAGAAGCGATTATTTAGTACTAAAGACGGGATAAAACCGTACATTTTGAAGTTAGGATTCCTCACTGCGTTCGGAATGACAACTTCACTAGCGATAGAGAGATGGGAAGTGGTTGCGGGCAAAGCCCGCAACCACTTCCCATCCTCCGGATTAATGCACTGTCATTCCGAGTGACGCTTGCGCCATAGCTTTAGCGTCGGAGCAAAGCGAGGAATCTCTCAATAAAAGAATGCACTAATTTTCAATGTTGGCAGTATAGTACTAATATAGTTCCATTATTTCCGCCTGTATTATTTCCTTTGTATTATCGTCGTAAACAAATGATATTACTGCACAACGTGAATCCACCCACTCATTATCCAATGTAATAGTATAATTTTTAACAATCGTATCATTGATATTTACCTGTACTGAAGTAATATTATCACCCCATGTACTGTTTAGGGCGGTTCTAAGAACATGTCTGTGAATATAATCCTGAACTATTTGCGACCCGTCCTGCTGCGGAGAAACAATGCTGTCTTCAGTAAGATACACGGCTAATTTAAGAAGTGTGCTAAAATTTTCAAGAAATTCAGTTTTTATTGAGGCGGATAATTGTCTTGTTGATGAATTGTAAGAGTTTGTAATTGTCAGAAATATTTCAGGAACAGTATCCTGGAGGATATTTTCAATTGCGCTACCCCATGCATCATAGCCTAATATTAAACTGCCGTCGTATTCTTTTCTGTTAACCATTCCTTTTGGCAGGCCGCTGTTTGAAATATTAAAATAACCGTCAAGCTCATCACCTGCCGATGTCCTGTAATCAGGCGGAAAAAAATTCGGAACCGGCTCGGCATATTCTCCGACATGAATCCCGATGGCAATAAGCTGCTCTTTGTAAATATTTTCTAAATCCCGCATTACTTGGTGAGCATCCGGACAATTCTTACAGGTATGTCCGGTAAAATCTTCCAAAAGCAGCTTTTTTATTTTTACAACTGTATCAGTATTTCCGTTTTGATGAATAACCGTTTTATAAGGCGGCTCAACCTTGTCGCAGGAAAGACATATAACTAGTGTTAATATAAAAATATATATAATTTTGTATAAAAATTCTTTCATAATTCGTGAAATTCGTGGCTATATTTAAAAACTACTCGTAATTGACAATGTAAAACCATTTGAAGCCGGAACGGCGCGACATATTCCCCCGACACAAATGACACCTGCGCGTTTTTTACCGTAACCGACTTCAAACCGATGCGCTCCCTTATTAAATCCGATTGCACAACTATAATAATGCACCCTTAAATTATTATCGGGATTTCCAAAATTGTACTGGTCAATTATTGTAAAGAAAAAATGAGGGATTGAAAGCTCAACCACCGCCATAGCCCAATTTCCATAATCCTGTTCTGTAAACAGACTTTCTAATTCTACCCGCATGGCTGTGTTTTTAATAATTTTATATGTCATATCGGCAACAAAAGCATTGGTATAAATCATTCCATGAGTTAATTTATTATTAGCGCCATGAATAATATCCTGATTATAAGTCAAATTTTGGTACATGAAAGTTGTTTTAAAATCAGGTGAAATTTTACGGTTAATCTGAATATTGAAATCCTGAAAATAAAATTCATCGCCAAGAGCAAAAAAATCGGATTTGTAACCGAGGGTTCCGTCAACTCCTATTATACTGGTATCCGAAGGAGGGGATTTTTGAATATTGTTGGCTACCGAATAATTTAATGAAATGTTTGTTCCGTATTTTCCGCCAATTTTCGATTCTTTTTTAATAGTATAAATAATTTCAGTCTGCATGCCCATCTCCGATGTTATTTGTGTCACGTAAGGGTACATAGCAGGCATAGAATAAGTATGCGGTTTTGTAATGTCGGGAATATAATTAATACTGAGTTCAGATAAGCTTGCGCTCCGGTCGGAACGGAAGCTCATATTATCAATTCTTTTTGCGGCGAAGAAAATTCCCAGCCCTTTTTGCGAATATGTTGCATTTATGAGCAAGGCTTCACCATGCTTATAGATTTTGCCGTTATCGAAAGAAGGGTCATTTGCTTTATAAACGTATTCAGTCGAAAAATTTAATTTCCCGTAAGAAATATTCATTCTGCCTGCGCCGGCTGCCACATTTTCAGGGTATTTATATACAGCATCTTGATCGGTTTGGTATTTACTTACAAAAGAACCTCCTAATCCGATTTGCATTTTGCTTTCTTTGAGCTTGCCGATAAGCTCATTTGCATTGAGTTCGGCATCAATTCCGCGAACAAGTCCTGAATAATTCCAGAAATTCCTTTGACGCCCGATTAGACATTTAAAATATATTCCCTGATACGGATTAAATTTAATTCTGATTCCTTCAAATGTATTATCATATCCTAAATTTTTTTCTTCATAAGCACGTAATACAAGGCCGCTACCATATTGTTCATAAAAATTTCCTGCAGTTATCTCAATTATATCAGCATTATAAGAGGCATATTTAAAAGGAATTCCTGCGCCTTTGTACCTTTGATCATATCCGTTCAATGGAGGAAAGTAGCCTTCATATCTTACTCCTGCCGAAAATTTTTCTTTTGTATAATTAAAATTTGAGTATGAATTAATCCCAAAATGTTCGGGTAATGCCTGAGCGCCAATTAAAGTATCGTCCTGATAATACTGAGCTTCGATCTGAAAATTTCCATGAATCTGTCCAATATTATCATTTTGTGCATACAGATAATTTGAAATAATGAAAAGTAATAAAAAAGAAACAGATAAGTTTTTCATACTCACCCCCTTCCCCTCTCTATGCTTGTCCTGAGCGTAGTCGAAGGAAGCAGAGACGGGCGATACATCCGTATTAAATGATAGTCATTTATTTTCACTTTCATTTGTACTTAAAGCGACTTTCTTAATCTGTTCAAAGAAAGCTTCCTCATCGCCTTCGGCATAAGTTGTATGCTGATAAACAATTTCGCCTTTTCCGTCAAGCAAAAAAACATGAGGAACATTTATTACGTTCATAGCACGTTTAAAATCGCTGTTGGGGTCAAGCAATATTTTATAATCCCATCCTCTGGCATCAACAAATGGAGAAACCTTGGCAGTGGTTCTGGCATTATCAATCGAAACAGCATAAATAATAACACCTGTTTCTTTTTGCCAGTTATCGTAAACTTCCGAAATGGCATCTAATTCCTGAAGGCAAGGTTTGCACCATGTAGCCCAGAAATTAATAACTATCGGCTTTCCGTCATTTTTAATTTCTGACGTATTAAATGACCGATTATCGGTATTTTTAATTACAACTGATGGAATTTGTGCAATACTGTATTTGCATAAACAGACTACCAAAAGAAAAAATATAATTGTACTATATCTATTATATTTATTGAATGTTAACATAATTAGAGTTGCTTCAGGTTAATATTTTACTTTTGTTACAATTCACCCCTATGGTCAATTTTCATTATCCCACCGAATTACGAATTTTTTACGAACTTACGAACATCACATCATTGAACTTTCGTAGTTCGTAAGTTCGTATAGTTCGACCCTGCTCACCACAGGTTTTTTTCGTACTTCGATGGGGTGAATAGTAACTTATTTTATTTAGTTATTACAAATTTTTTTGTAATAGCATTGTCTTTACTCAGGAATTTGATGAAATATGAACCTGCAGGATACGATGACAGGTCAATAGAAACCGGAGATGAGACATTGTTTATTCTGGTAATTTCCTGCCCGAACATTGAATAAATAAATATATCGGCTTTTTCATTCATGCGGATAAATAATCTGTTCTTAGCAGGGTTAGGGAAAAATGTGATATTGTGATAAACATTTTCATTATCAGGAATTGCAGTGATAATGTCTGATTTAGCTGCATTCCATACTTCCCCGGTGGTTTGGTCAATAATTATACCTATCAGATTAATATTGTTTTCATCCCAATCGGTTGGTAATGTATAAGAGTAATTATAGCTTATAGCATCATATTCATTAATAGTTGAAGGGATGCTGTTTTCAGTGCCGTCCCAACCTCCTAACAAAGCTCTTGCAACCCAGTTGTAAACCATATCGGCAGCAGGAACCGGGTCAGTCAGATTTTCGTAGCCCGCCATTGGTCCGTTTGTGCCGCCGGCATAATAGTTTGCCTGGTCATATTCAGTTGTTGTGCCGGTTACACCATCTTCAGTAATAATTGCATTGAACCTTAAGTCCACACCTGTCAGATTATCAACAAATGTGCCTTCTACATCAAAGCTTACTAAACGTGTTCCTGGGTTCCATGTGACATTATTAACTTCGAGAGCGACGGGCGGAACATTATTGAGATTTTCAAGATAGGCATTTTCAAAACCGGTAGGATCGTATTCTTCCCCATCTCTATCAACAAGCCCGCTTGGATACCCACCGATAAAACCTCCTATTGCATCGTCATATTCGGTGACAACCATTGGGTCTCCATTATGAACGGCAACACCAATCCATAAATCAGGATACTTGATTTGCATAGAATCCATATAGACATGACCTCTGACACACCAACCACACCATGTTCCTGTAGCTTCTTCTCCAAAGACTCTTTTTATCGGAGCAACGGGAACTACTTTAATATTCTTGTCAAGGACGTTATTGTCAGTATTTCCATCAGCGCCGCCATTGACATTTTGAATAGTGACTTCAACGTTATAAACTCCAAGTGATACCAAATTAGCAGGTACATTATGTATAAAACTATGTTCACCGGCAACAGGAATATTTATTGCTGTTATATTGTAAGCAGAGCTTGGCGCACCTCCATTTACCGTATATATTACAGAATAAGAAGTTACAGCATTTGTTCCTACATTTTTTACTTTTCCCGAGATGTTGATATTTCCGGGTTCAACATAAGGCGGAGTGGTTATTTCAAATAATGATAAATCGTTTGCGACACAACCGTCACCGATTGAGTTAACTGAAAATTCTGTGCCGAAGTCTGACTGGGCAGTAGTGAATCCGCCTACTTGTGAACCATATCGTTATTCTGGGTAATAATAATCCATGATGATTCACTTGGGTAAGCGTCGGTTAATAAATCAACAGTGATGTATGCATCAGAAGAACCGACAGAAACGGTGTAGCTATCATTAAATGTTGTGGCGTCGCCAACCATTGATGTATATGCAAGAATTTCATAGCCTCCATAGACAGAAAGATTGACAGACTGAGTAAAAGTATAGTCTAAAGTGGCTCCAGCATTAATACTGGCGGATATAGTTTCGGTAACCGGTGTGCCGCCATTTACCTGATATGAAACAGGAAATCCTGTAGCGGCTGCCGAGCCAAAATTCATAACTGTAACGGTTACGTTTTCGCTAGCTGTTAAGCTACAAGTGGTTTCATTGCTTGGAGAGCTGATAGCGGTTATTCCTACGTCTGATGCCGGAGGTGTACCTATTCTAACCATATCAAAAAGAATTGCAGCGCCATCGTTATAATTATCAGCTACATGTTCACGAAAAGCTATATAAACGTTTTGACCAATATATGTATTCAAGCTATAAGTATATTCAGTCCATGCATCACCTTCGGTAGTTGTCCATGTTAAATTTGCTATAGTAACGGTAAAAGAAGCGGTTTGTGCATTTGTAGTTGATAATTTGACATCTAAATTATCTACATATGGGCCGAACTTACGAACCCAAAATTTAAGCTCATCTCCGCTGTTTATTAATACCTGAGATGTAATAAGCCATTGGTCGTTTGAGGATGAACCTCCTGTATTCCATGTGCAAAAAGCGATTTTACTTCCGCCTCCTGCAGGAGCATCAATAGTTCCTCCCTGCCAGCCAGGAATCGGTGTCGTTCCTACAGTTTGTTGATTCCAGCCTGGTCCTCCGTCAGGATTTGCCTTTGTCCAGCCGGTAGGAGGAAATGTCCCCTCAAAACTTTCTTCAAGTGTATATGATTCTAATGATTTAGCCTGAAAAACAGAAGGCGAATGGCTTATTTTCCCGGGTTTTACCGGAGCGGAAAAATAATTATAATTCCTAAGATTCTGACTAAATACAATGATACTAATCAGAATAAACCATGCTATAATTGTAATTCTTCTCATATAAATAAATTTTATTGGTTAATAATCGGCAAAAATATACTTTTTATTATTGTAAAGTATTAAATAATCTATAATTATTTTTATATTTAGTATAAATTTAAAATTTGTTACTATTTAGGTCGTTATTTTTTGTTGATTATCCCATCGAAGTACGAATCTTTTACGAATATACGAATTACGAATTTATCCTAAAAAAAAATAGCCACGAATTGCACGAATTTACACGAAAAAAATAGTTTTAATTCGTGAAATTCGTGGCAAATTAGGACATTATGGGCAGACACTAATTAAAATATCAATTTCCAAACCTGGGATTAACAACATTACTATAAATTGAGCCAAAAGTATAAGTAATGCCGGCAGATGCCCAATAAGAATAATTTGTAGCAAGTTGCTTTTGCCGAAGCAGGATTTGTTCGTTTGTAGCGCCATACTTTGGCAAAGAAAGCTGGTCGTGGATAAAGGATATTCCGCCTGAAATATCGAAATAAAACCCTTTAAATATTCTTATTCTTAAAGAACTGTTCAGATTCAGGCGGTTTTTCGAAAGGTCATGAAAATATGCAGAACCTACAAGTGAAGTGGAAGCTGAACCCCATTGCTCAATCATCTCAAATGCAATATTCAGCTTTTGACCATATAAAAAATTTTCCGTCTTGTCAAAAATTGTAGTATCAATATAAGAATAATAGCTGCCCCCTATATAATAAAGAAATCTAAGCTGCCGTCGGGTTGATTCCGAATATTTGAATAAATTATATTCCAGTGCAGGGGAAACCAAAGCACAATACCTGATATTTGAATATGTTGAGGAATATAAATTTATATATCCACCCGACGACCAGTGTTCCCCCATACTTTTTACTATTTGTATATTAAAATACTGCGATTTTGTGATTCCGGTAATTGTGCTTTCTTCAATATAATAGCGGCTTTCATTATAATTAAAGTTAATATTTGTTTCTATTTTCCAGTTTGCCGTAACTTTACTTGCTGAAATGCCCGACCAGATTTGTGTTTGTTTATATGATTCTTCTCCCGAAAACCAGCCGCCGATATTTATATCAAAAACCCAGCTCTTCCATTTATCAACGGGTGATGAAGTTTTAGCCGGTTCCGAATACGATACTTTAATATTTCTGGCAAGCGGTGTCTTTGCAATATACGTCATCAATGAAAGACGAAGAATTTGTGTAATCCCTTCTCTGATTTGAGCTTCAGTTTCATCAGACCGGCTAATATATTTTTGTAAATCATTCTTATATGCAAATTGATTTTGCCCGACAAGAAAAATTGAATATTCTCCTCCCCCACTGCCCGTATTTTGATATGTAATTATAATATATATATCTGCTTCTTTTGAATCACGCACATAATTAATAAAAGAAATTTCCTTTTTGAAATATCCCATATCGCAAAATTCACATTCAATATAAACATTGGGCTTTGAAAGAGTAACGCTTGTTGAATCATCGCTTTGTGTCAAGATAGTATCTGTTGTTTGACAAAATGAATTAAAGCTGATAAATATTGCTGATAAAATTATATATATATAAAGTTGATTTTTCATTGTCTTTCATATCTTCAAGCCAACTACTGTAATATACTAAAAATGGTTAAATTGTTAAATGGCTAATCAACAATTGAGCAATTTAACAATTTAACAATTTAGCAATTTAGCAATTTAGCAATTATATTTTTATCCCCATCACAGTTATATCATCTATCTGTTCGTATTTGTTCCCCTCGTTGGCCAAATCCATTTCAATTTGTTCACCTTGTTCGTTCATTGATTTAATCGGTTGAGACATGCCGGGGCATGTCTGGGCCAGTAATTCTTTAAAACGTTTATAGAGGAATTTTTTGCCTTTTTCTCCTCCGAACTGATCTGGCAATCCATCTGAAAAAAGGAATAGTCTATCACCTGTTTCAAGTTGTAATTCGTGGTTTGTAAAGTCATCCATTTTTATATAAACAGCTACAGGCATCTTATCCGCGCGGATTTCGATGACCTGACCCGCAAGGCTTGTCCTGAGCGGTGTCGAAGGGTCACCTTGTTCAGCGCTCTTGCCTGCGCGTAATGCATCGCCTTTAATTAGATGACCTTGCGGGTCAGGGTCAGGATTTCGAATAATCCATAAAGAATTATTGGCACCAGCCCATTGGGCATTATATGACCAACCCGCAAGACCTTGCGGGTTGGTCGAAATATTAATAGCTACCAGACTCATGTCCATACCGTCTTTCTGTGTTCCTTCCTCACCTGTTTGTCTGAGCGCTTCAATTACCGAAGAACGCAAATTATTTAACACCATAGCTGCATTGGTTACTTCTTTTTTTCGTACTATCTCGTTTAAAAATGAAACACACAACATACTCATAAAAGCGCCAGGCACACCGTGTCCGGTACAATCGGCAGCAGTTATAATCAGCCATTCATTAACAATTGCAGCCCAGTAGAAATCGCCTGAAACCACGTCTTTGGGCTTGAAAAGCACAAAGTAGTCAGTAAAGATTTCACCTTTCCCAAAGGTGAAACCTTTACTAAGGTCCGGCAGCACGGCTGTTTGTATGCGTTTGGCATATTGAATACTATCTTCAATTTCCTTTTTTTGATGGACAACAATATCCCGGTGGCGGGCAATTTCATCTCTTTGCGCCGTAATTTCTTCATTCGCATGGTGCAGTTCGGCGGTGCGGACTTTTACCTTTTCTTCCAATATTTCTTTTTCACGTATCAGTTTTGCCATGCGCCATTTAACCAGCAACCAGCAACCAGTAACCAGAAACAGTGCGTAAGCCCCATACATCCACCATGTACGCCACCAGGGCGGTAAAACGCGAAATGTATATATAACAGGTTCGCTCCATTGATTTCCGGAGACGCCAGGCATGGCGACTCTACAACCGGGACCGGTGAATAATGCTCTGACTTTAAAGGTATATGTTCCTTCCCATATATTCCCGAATGAAGCCGATGTCTTATTTGTTACCGGGTTCCAGTCGTCGTCGTAACCTTCGAGCATATATTGATATTTTACAAGGTAAGGGCGGGCAAGTTCAACGGCTGCAAACTCAAATGTGACGTTATTATGCTTGTAGGGTAGTACAAAATTTTCGGGCAATGGGTAAAAGCGAGTGATGCCATCGAATCGTAGAGCGCCGAATTTATAACGCATGGTGTCCCGTTCTGCATCGCTTAAAGTTCTGCCAAAGGTGAGGATTTCTTCGTTGAGGATAGCGAGGCTGTCATTACGCTGTGCTGTCATACAATTGTCATTCGCTACGCTGTCATTCAGTTGTTGACTGCCTCCTGCCACTGCCTCCTGCTGCTTTTTTTCTTCCTTTGAGTTTTTACCTTTTACCTTTGAGCTTTGAGCTTTCATCGCGTACCAGCATATATTCTCGTTATTCACTTTAAGGTTTTGGATAATTACCACTGGCGGCTTATCATTTCGAGCAATAGCGTTGTAATCCATTCTTACCAATGCGGTTTTTTCCGCACCTGTGCCTGCCCACACTATTCCTTTACTGTCAACCAGCATTGCCCCGTTCCCGCTGCCTCCGTTTACATCCTTTACAGGGTATCCGGTTGACGAATTATATATTTCTATCTCATAAACCAGGTTATCAATTGTCAATTTCGGTAAATCACGTTCAGAGTTATAGCCCCTTTTTAAGGGGTTGGGGTTATTATCGTCCCTGTTATAGCCCCTTTTTAAGGGGTTGGGGTTATTTGGGTTGGGGTTATCGGGGTTGGGGTTGTTATAGCCCCTTTTTTGGTGGTTGAGCGTAGTCGAAACCACATTTCTCCGCAAAACCGTAATACCAAAATTCGTCCCTATAAATATATTCCCCTGTTTATCTTCTTTAATACTCATTATTACATTATCCGACAAACCGTCTTTTTTCGTAAGATGTACGTATACCCCCCCGCTTTCTCGCTCCCGCTCGAAATGCGGGACGA
>JACQWN010000462.1 GCA_016209245.1 Bacteroidia bacterium | reverse complement strand
TTAAATACGGATATTGTCTGTATCTGGAAGGTATAGACACCGATCTTCATCCGGAACAAGGACATGTGTGGGATTGGATACAGAATAACTGGCAAGCTCTTTTTAAACGATTAGGAGCGAATTATAAGGGCGATGGTCCAGGCATCTTAAGAAAAATACCAGATGAAGCTCTTGAAGAAATCAGAAAAATTTTTGAAGTTACCGGTGGCATTGACCGATTTAATAAAATAGAAGAATATTCAAAGAAAAAAGCTGAAGAATTAGGAATTGAGATTACAGACGATAACAAGTGTGAATATTTTATGAAAATTTACAAAGAAAACAATGGTAATCATAATATATAAGGAATTAGGAATAAGGAATAAGGAATAAGGAATAAGGAATTAGGAATTAGGAATAAGGAATAAGGAATTAGGAATAAGGATTGACGATTAACTTTAAATTTTTACCCAATGCGTGTCCAAGGCAAGCAAAATATCTGGAAAGAATATCAGAAAGAAATAGCTGATGATAAATATTTTTATGTCAGAAGCTGTGTGCGTCAGAATTTTTTTCCAGGCTCTGAAGTTACATTTCTTCGAATTTTACGTGAAGTGCTTGGAAAGAATATATTTGAACATCCATGCCATACTACATGCACAGGTATCGGTTATCATGGCGATATTGTTCCTTTCGATACATTGATGACCATTGTTGCACGGCAATTTTCTTTAATGACTGAATCGGGATTTGAGAACTTTGTACCATCATGCATCACATCATTTGGAATATATACGGAAGTATTAGATACATGGGAACATTTTCCTGAAGCTGAAGAAAAAGTAAGAAATTATTTAAAAAAGGCGACGGGACGTGAATTTAAAATACCAGGAAACCTTGCACATGCCAGCGATATTATTTATAAATTCAGAAAAGAAATAGCGGCTAAATCTAAATTTAAGCTGATTAACCGGAATACCGGAATGCCCTTGAAAGTTGTTGAACATATCGGCTGTCATTATGCAAAAATGTTTCCCGATAAAGGTGTTGGAGGTGCTGAATACCCGTATGTGCTGACCGGAATGGTTGAAGAATGGGGAGGTGAAGTAATTGATTATCCTGAACGCAGGCATTGTTGCGGTTTTGGTTTCAGGCAGTATCTTGTACAAGCTAACCGCGGGTATTCCCTTGCCTGTTCCTATAAAAAATTTGAATCCATGGCGCCTTACAAGCCTGATATAATTATTACTAACTGCCCAGGATGCCCTATGTTTCTCGACAGATGGCAGTATGTAATAAATGAAATGGAAGGAAAAAAATATGGTGAAAATGGACAGGGAATTCCTGTTTTCACTTATGAAGAAGTCGCCGGGCTTGTGCTTGGATATAATCCGTGGGACATTGGTCTCCAGATGCATCAGATTTCCTGTGAGCCGGTTTTAGATAAAATAGGAATACCTTATGATATTGAAAGTAAATATAAAGTTTGAATAACGATTAAAAATGAAAAGTTCAAAAAAAGTAGTAACCATAGGTGGCGGAATAGCAGGGATGGAGGCGTCGAGCTTTCTTGCTGCAATGGGATACGATGTTACATTGCTTGAAAAGGCAGGCGAATTAGGCGGTCATTTAGCCAAATGGGAAAAATTATTTCCAACCATGAGGTTGGGCAAAGAAGTGCTAAATTTTCTCAGTCAGGGAATTTATGAAAATGTAAAAGTTTTATGTAATGCTTTTATTGAAAGGATTGACCGTGAATTAGACGATTTCCGCATTTATCTGGCAGATGGGAAAGTATTGGAAGCAAATGCTATTCTTGTTACAACCGGATATGACCTTTTTGATGCAAGAAAAAAAGAAGAATATGGATATGGAATTTATGATAATGTAATCACATCGGCTGATTTGGAAGAATTTTTTTCAAGCGGCAAAGAGATAAGGACCGCCTCCGGAAAAACTCCTGCGAGTGTTGGTTTTGTGCATTGCGTAGGTTCCAGAGATCAAAAAATCGGTAATGTTTACTGCTCAAAAGTATGCTGTGTCACTGCTGTAAAACAATCAATCGAATTAAAAGAAAAGCTGTCGGATGTCAAAATTTTTTGTTTTTATATGGATATGCGCATGTATGGTATGCATTTCGAGGCACTGTACAAAGAAGCACAGGAGAAATGGGGTGTACAATTCATTCGAGGCAGAGTCTCGGAAGCTTGTGAAAACAGCGATGGTTCAATACTTGTGAAAGTCGAGGATACACTGGCGGGAAGGCCAATGAGATTAACCGTTGATATGCTTGTTTTAATGGTTGGTTTCGTACCGTCGGAAGGAACCAAAAAAATCGGGAATATGTTAAATCTTGAATTTGGACCGAATCGTTTTTTTAAAACACGCGATCAACATGTACTAACCAATGTATCGAATGTAAAAGGAGTTTTCTTTGCAGGCGCTTGTACCGCACCGAAAGAAATTACTCATGCGATTACCGATGCCCGTGCTGCCGCATCAACTATTGCAAGCTATCTGGAACAAAATTCTGTTGAAAAAAGAACAATATAAAAATATGATAAATTTTGGATATACTCTTCCGAGCGACCGGCAAATCGTTTATGATAAAAATAACCGGGAAACAGCGACTTTTCTCCGTAGCAAAGAGCCGACTTTCAATTCCTGCATACAATGCGGAACATGTACTGCAACATGCAGCGCCGCCTGCTTTACAGATTTTAATTTCAGAAAATTATTGTTACTGGTTAATCGCGGTGAAACGTTTGAGATTATTCAAGAGCTGCAGAAATGTATGCTCTGCGGAAAATGTCTTCTGGTTTGCCCCCGTAATGTTAATACAAGAAATATTTTACTGAATTTGAGATTATACTATGCCTTTTAACCCTTTCGTCATACCATTTACCGCCGGTTTGTTTTTTCTGGTAAGTCTTGTTTTCATTAAATTTATTATTTGGTTAAAGCGTCTTACTCCCAAAGATAAATTCAGGATAAAAAAAGGAATTTTTACTATAAAAAGCTTTTATGCAATAAAAGAAGTCTTTCTTGATAGTCTGTTGCACCGTAAAATATTCCGTGTTAATCCCATTTTAGGATATATGCATATGAGCCTGGCATTCGGCTGGTTTTTGCTTATAATTACAGGGAATCTTGAATCGAGATTGCACAGCGGGTCAGATTTAAACCCTCCATATTACCCCATATTTTTCAAATTTTTCATTCACGACAGGACAGGGATTCCCCTTGAATGGCTATTTTCTTTACTGATGGATTTATTTCTCCTGATGGTTCTTTCGGGTGTTGTTTTAGCCATATTAAAAAGATTATATTCTACTTTCTTCGGGATGAGAAGGACAAGCCGTCTGAAACCGATTGATTTTTTAGCCATGCTATCATTATGGTTCATCTTTCCATTACGGTTGTTTGCTGAAAGCTTTACCTCAGGGATTTATGACACTGGAAATTTTTTAACTGGCTCGCTGGGTAATATCCTTGTCGCTTTTTTACCTGCCGAGGAATTATCTTACGTTTTCTGGTGGGCTTATTCAATATCGCTTTGTACATTTTTTATAGCCCTTCCCTATTCAAGATATACGCATATTCCTACTGAAGTGCTGCTGATTTTTTTAAGAAATTATGGTATCAGGAATAAAAGAGAATACAGCAGCTTTTCCGATATCGAAGTTTTTTCCTGTCCAAAGTGCGGTATTTGTATAGATAAATGTCAGCTTGGCTTTGCCGGTAAGATACATGACGTGCAGACAATATACTTTATCCAGGCCGTCAG
>JACQWN010000237.1 GCA_016209245.1 Bacteroidia bacterium | reverse complement strand
TATCGCCTTTTATTGCGACTTCAACACGGGGGTTAATGAGCCGTGTAAAATGAACCCACGAAGCCAGTTGATTATCTGCCGAATCCATTGGAATACCTGCCTCATTTCGTTTTTTTATTTCTTCCTGCAATGCATCTCTCGCTGTTTGATTTTCCAAATCAATCCATGTGGGTAAATATTTAATAGGGAAGCCGAATGATGAAAGCTGTTCAAACCTCTTTAACTGATGAGGGGTAAATTTCAATTTATACTGATAGGCGATTTGCTCAAGGATTTTTTTTCTGAAATGAGTACTTGAATCGGGGCCATTATCAACATTAAAATAAATTTTATTATCGTCGCCGATAGAAATAGTCAGTAAATTTTTATCAGGGGCTTGTTTTTCAGAAATTGAATTTGGGGAATCAACAATAACTGCCTCCTGCGGTCTGAATGAAGTTGTTAACATAAAGAATGTTAGCAACAGTGAAAACAAATCCACCATCGGTGTCATATCAATATTTGGGGATTTGGTCGGAAGTTTAATTTTTGCCATTGTATCTTAAATTTTATTATCAAAAGTTTGTGGAGGTATGTAGAGACGTTGCATGCAATGTCTCTACATACCTCCTAATATTATTTTAAACTGGCAGCAAAAGTTTGCACTAAGCTCATTCCTGCTTCATCAATTTTAAAGACTAAGCTATCAATTGTGCTTGAAAAATAATTATAAAGGATTATTGCAAGAGTAGAACCGGTGATACCGAAAGCTGTATTAATAAGAGCTTCTGAAATACCTGTTGCCAGCGCCAGTGCATCTGGTGCGCCGGCTTGAGCCAATGCTGCGAATGCACGAATCATACCTAAAACCGTACCAATCAAACCGATTAAAACGGCTATAGAGGCAATAGTTGAAATAATTACAAGATTTTTCGAAAGCATAGGCATTTCAAGAGCTGATGCTTCTTCAATTTCTTTCTGAATCGCTAATATTTTCTGGTCTTTAAGTAAATTGGGCTCGTTTTGAAGAATCCTGTATCTTAATAAACCAGCTTTCATAACATTGGCAAGTGACCCTCGCTGTTTATCGCAGGCAACAATAGAATCTTCAATCTGATCATTGCTGAGCATATTCTGAAGCTTCCTTACAAACGAGCTTAACCTCCCTCTGCCTTTTGCTCTTGCCAGGGATATAAACCGCTCTATGGTAAATGTTAACAAAACTAGAATACATGTTATTAATATCGGAACAATATATCCGCCCTTATAAATAATTGCAAGGTAATTTCCTGGTAAAGGATGGCCTGAAGGATCTCCTTTTTCAAAATTTACAGGATTACCCATAATCTGAAAATAAATGATAAAAGCGACAATCAGTGCGATAATAATAGCACCCGATGCAAAAGTTGATTGCAAGATCTCTTTTAAAACATTACCCTTCTTTGGAACTTTACTGCTCATTGTTTTTTAATTTAATGGTTAATAAATAATTTTATTAAAATATTTCGGGACAAATATAAAACGAAATTTTAAATTCAAATATATTTTTAAAATTTTTATTAAAAATTCAGGATAAATCAGAAATGATCTTTTATTTGAATAAGCCGTACAGGCGCTATTGCGGGAACCAAGCCGGATTTTAAAATAATTCTTTGCCCGGGATCGCTGGCAACAAAAGAAATAAAACCTGAACCAAGCCCGGAAAAATGTTCACGGCTAATCATATAAACTTCACGGATAAACGGATATGATTTTTCAGCAATATATCCCTGGTATGGCCGGTAATAATAATCGCTGCCATCAGCATCTAGAGGTGAGCATATTGCAACAACTTTTATCCGTTTAAGAAAGCTGAGCGAAAGTGTATCGTCTTTGTCGCTTATCCAATTAACGCTGATAATTCCGAGAGCATTAATATTTTTTTCAACATAGTTGATTACTTCGGGATTAGTTTTGACGGCACCAAAATTTGAAGGGAAATTTACACCAATTGAAAAACGCTCCTGAAAATATCGCACATTACCGGATTTTTCATTATCGAAAACAACAAATATATTTGTAAGAGGCGATTGAACATTTATTTGTTTCCAAACAGTTATTTTCCCTGTGAAAATATCCTGTACCTGGTCGAAGCGCATAGTAGTGTCCGGATTTTTATTATTGATAATCAATGCAAGAGCGTCGTAAGCTATTAAAGTTGTGCGAGGAATAATGCTATTGCTTTTCAAAGCGTCTTCTTCATCTTTGGTGAGCTTACGGTTAGTAACAATGGCTCTGACGGAATCGTTGAAAAAATCAGTATAAATCTCATATTCTGGCTTATATTGAGCATTTATTTTAGCATAAGGATAGAGTGATTGAAATGTATATATTTCAGTATCAAGCAACAACTGATAAGATTCATCAACGCTGATTTTTATGTTTCCCCTGGTAGGAGTTTCATCCAGCCGATCGGTTCCCTGATAGCAACCCGCAATTATTAATAGAAAGATAAATTTAATCGGAAGCTGGATATTGTTAATAAATACTTCAATTAATCTATTACATATTCGCATATCTCTTTTATTTTTTTTGACAAAATTAAGCATTTTTTGGCATTTTTCAAATATATTTTTCGGCTCTTTTAAAAAATTATCCTCATCCGGTTGTAGAAATCTTTTTTAATTTTTTTCTTAATAAATAAATTTTTATTATTTTTACATTTTAAAACAGCAACAGTATAATTATAATTATTTGCAGATATGAAACAACTCGTATTAAATATTCCTGAAAAAAAATATAATTTTTTTCTGAAGGTGATTGAGAATTTTCAATTTGTAAAAATAGCCGAAGAAAAAGAAATTAAGCTGTCGCAAAAAGAAAAACAATTTGTTGACGATATCAAAGAATCGCTGCATGAAGTAGAACTGCACCAACAGGGAAAAATAAAATTAAAAACATTAGATCAGGTACTCGATGAGTTATAATATTTATACTACCAATTCTTTTGAAAGAGAATTAAAAAGCCTGGCAAAAAAATATCATTCTATAAAGAATGATGTGAAAAATTTTTCTCTTTCACTGAAAGAAAATCCTATGCAGGGAGAACCACTCGGCAAAGACTGCTATAAAATAAGGATGGCTATTACTTCGAAGGGCAAAGGTAAATCGGGAGGTGCAAGAATTATAACTTGTGTGAAAATTATTCGAAATTCGGTATATCTCATCTCGCTTTATGATAAATCCGAAAAAGAAAGCATATCAGACAATGAACTGGATAACCTACTTAAAGCTGCAGACCTGCTATAATTGAATACATCTTCTTTATTGAAACCCCTCGACTTATATCATTCAGTATGTTTTTCTTTTATCTTCAGGTAAAGACGGACTAACCGGAACAGCCCGTAAAAGCCCTATTCCTAAATAGCACAGCACCATAAAGAATCCAAAGTAAATCATAAATTTGGAAAAAAACTCTTTGGTATTCATGGTTTTATAGCTTTCAATTCCTTTGAATTAAGGGCTGTTTTGGCTTTTTCGTTTTCGGGGTCAAGTGCTATAACTTTTAAATAATATGGCTTTGAGCTGACATAATCTTTTTTCTTCAAAAAATAATATCCCATATAAGAATATGCTTCAATACGCTGCTTGGCATATTTAGCTGTATCGGCCATTGCTTTTTCAATTATTTTTTCATATACGGGTTTTGCCAGGCCTGTTTCAGTTTCAGGGTCCAACTGACATCTTGTAATCGCTCTGTATGAATAGCCCTGCATAGAATTGGGTTGCTTTGAAATGAAGTAACCGAACATAGTGTCGGCTTTTTCCCATTGCTGTAAATTATAATATGATTTACCGAGGTTATAATAATCGGTAATTGCGGCTTTTTCGGCTGATATTTTTTTTTCATACAGCTTTGCCGCTTCATCATGCTTTTTTAATTTTGTATATGAGGCTGCCATATCGGAAAGTATATCATAATTTGTAGTATCTTTAAGATAAGCTTCATTCAGCTTTAAAATGGCGATTGAGTCTTTTCCAAGATTAGCTAAAATTCTCCCATGATAAACATAATCGGAATTGATAATTTGTTCAGCCAAAGCTCTTTTAACAAATTTTTCAATATGAGTAAGGGCTTTGTCATATTCTTTTGTTTCAAAATATGAATAAGCGGCAAGGCGGTGGAGAATTACAGACGATGTATCCATTTTCAGAATTTCTTCAATTTGGCTTAATGCGCCGGTGAAATCTTTTGTAAGAAATAAAAATGAAGCATACCGGATTTTTGCAGAAATATTTCCCGGAGACAATTCGACTAATTTTTTGTAACATTTTTGCGCCTTTTCATAAAATCCGGCTCTGTAATATAATTCACCTAGCTCGCGGTAAACCGGGGCAAAATTTGAATCAATCTGAACGGCTTCTTCAAAAAAAGGAATAGCGGCTTTAAAATTTCTGGATCTTACATAAATACTTCCGATTTTCATTTTTGCCAACGAAGATTTCGGCGCCAATTCCTGCGCTTTTTTGTAATTTGCAATGGCATTGGAACCATCATTCAGCTCAAGGTAGGCATCGCCTAAAGCAATATAAATATCCGGGTTGGCAGGATCAAGCTGTTCCGCTTTTTTAAGGTATGAAATTGCAGCAGAAACGTTTTTAGGGTTTGCAAATAAATAGCTTTCACCGATATTCAAATGAACCAAAGCTTGCTGGCTTTTTGTAAGCACACTGTTTCTATTAGATTTACTAGGTAAAAGCGATTTGGCCTTTTTAAATTGTATTTCAGCATTGGTAGTATCGTTGTTTATTAAAAACACTCTGCCAAGCCCTATATAATTGAGCGTGTTACCTGTTTCGGCAGCAATTCCTTTAGTAAATAACATTTTTGCGGAATCGGTAACTTCTTTTAGTGATACAGTCGCAGTATCAACATAATATGATTTCAGCCAATTAATTCCATAATAGAAATAATTATCTCCTTTTTTAGGGTCTGCTTTGATAAGTCTTTTGAACATTGAAGAAGCTGCATCGAACTGTTCGCTCCGGGTAAGTAAAATGGCACTGTTCAAATCCTGGGAATTAATATTACAGCAAATAATTCCGCATACGAAAAATGAAATCAGAGTTTTTATTTTTTTTTTCATAACAAGTAAAATTTTAGTATCTATTTATGCTATTTTTTTATAGATTATCCCACCGAAGTTCGAATTTGTTACAAACCTACGAATTACGAATATACGAATTACGAATCAACCCACCTGCAAATTTTTTCGTAATTCGTAAGTTCGTATTTCGTTCGTATTTCGGTGGGATAATTATTTATCCACCTAATTAGTGTCTGTCTGTAAAGTCAGCAAACAAAGAATTACATAGCCACGAATTACACGAATTTACACTAAAAAATTAGTTTTAATTCGTGCAATTAGTGGCAAATTTCGACATTACAGACAGACACTAATTAGTTGCAAATTTTGAATAAAAAATTGTGGTAAAAATAATTTATTATTTAAAATTTACATAATTTTTTAGTTCCACATCATTTCCGTCAAATACGGCATAAGTATAATTATTAAGCCAGTCGCCAAGATTAATAAAACGGGTTTTCCCAGAAAGCATGATATTTATAGGGGTATGACGGTGTCCGAATATAAAAAAATCATAATGTGAAATATTCAACTGTTCTCTGGCAAAAATAACAAGCCACTCATTTTCAATGCCTTTAAAATTTTTTAATTTATCTTTGTATGAAGCCCTGCTTCGGCGTGAGAAATATGCAGCAAGGGAAACAGCGAAATTAAATATTTTTTTTATGAATTTATAGCCAGTGTCGGCAGGACCAAGTCCGTCGCCATGTGCTAGAAAAAATTTTTTTTCGGAAATAGTGGTTATCAAATTATTACGATGAAGTAGCACGCCTGTTTCCGAAGGCAGATAGTCGGTAATCCAATGGTCATGATTACCGGGGAAAAAATGAACAGGAATGCCATCATCAGTAATTTCAGAAATTTTTCCAAGAAGACGGGTAAAACCACGGGGGACAACCCGCTTATATTCAAACCAGACATCAAAAATATCACCCATTAAGTAAATTTCCCGGGCATCATTCTTTATTTCATCTAACCATTTTACAAATAATTTTTCACGTTCAAGGCTGATTTTCATATCGGGAAAACCAAGATGAAGGTCGGAAACGAAGTATGTTTTTATATTAAATTTGGGGGGCATCATTTTATTAGTTCTGGTATCATATAATAAAATCCTTAATTTTAGAAAACGGTTCAAATTTGGAAATATTTAATGTAAATCGAATTTTATGCCAATAATTTTCTGATATGAAATCGCTGTTTCTTTTTATATCGGACGACATTAAAACAGGAAAGAAAATTGAAAATATACCGGGATGAAAAGTTATTTCGATGCCGGTTTCATAAGCGATATCATTTAATTCTGCATATTTCCATGCATCATTGTATGAGGCAATGTTAGCATATACTCTGACAGGGATTTTTCCAGGAAGGGAAGCGTTAAAGTTCAAAGCTACGAGCCAGTTATTTGTCTGCCCAATAAAGGAATATGTAGTGAATCCGCCATCAGCTTTACTGAATTGATGACTTAATATGTTTAGAGGTGTAACAGTTATATCTTCAGTACGGGCAAAAAAAGTATTTTCATAAAGATAATCCTGAAAAATTTTCCTGCAAAAAATCTGATTGTTAAACCTTTATTCCATGAATTATAGGTAAAAGTATAGTCAGCTTCAGTCCATGCTTTAATAAAGCTGTTCCAGCCCTGTATATAAATACTGAAATTATAAGGATTGAACATTCTGAGATGAGCATGGCAGAATCCTGCATTACAAAAATATGACTGGTGTGGAATATTGTAAATATCTGTTGCAGAGATAATATTTAAAATGAGCCGGTTATTTGATAATGGCTCTTTATGATTTTTTTTCAATGTAATATTTAATTCACCTTTATATTTTCTGAAATCAGTTTTTATTTCACGCCCCGCTGCATATTGTGAAGCGGAAAATGTAAGCATAATATACCTTATTAATTTATCTCTCTTAAACCATGTATATGAAATTTTAGCATTACCTGCAATATTATTATTTCCGGTAGCATAGAAGGGCGATAAAAAATATTCAAATTTCCGGTTTGGCAGAAGACTATTATAAAGGAGGAACCCAAACATCCATTTATTATAATAATTCCATCCAACTATAGGAGAATAGTAAATATCATATTTATCATCGCGGCTATAACCTCCCAAAAATCTGAGATTAAATGATTTGGGTCTCCTTATAAAACTCCGGGTCAAAATAGTATTGTTTTTTTTATTTATGTCGGGGATAATATGATTTGCATCGAGCATGAATTTATCAACGGGGGTGGAATTAATTTGCATATTCATTTTACCCGTAAAACCTTCCATCCAGCTTTGGGAAATAATATTTCCATCCTTTATTGCAGATAAGGTAATTGGCGCTTGAACTTTTGCCTTATTTACAATTGTGAGATTATACATTAAAAGACTGTCATTCAAATAAGATTTCTTTACTGATTTGATTTTATAATCAATAGGTTTTGTGGTGGAGAGCAAATCATTAAAGAACCAATCAATATTTTTGCCGGTATTTTCTTTAAAAATATTATATAGGTCATTTGGCTGCGGATGCTTAAATTTCCATATTTCGTAATATTTTTTCATAATGATGTCGAATTTTTCCACTCCCAGATATTCTTTAAGGTAATTGAACAGGAATGCGGTTTTCATGTAAACTATCGAAGAATAATTCATTGCTGAATATTCCTGGGATTGCAGGTTTGAAGGTTGATCAAGAATGCGTTTAGCATTAATTAAATATAGGAGTTCATAATAGCTGATATAAGGCAGATTTCGTAAATTGGCGACATTAACCAGCTCTTTGCCGAGCTGTTCTGATAATGTAAGAGCAGGGTATTTAGTAAGCATATATCTAAGCTGATAGAAGGTATTAATTCCCTCATCGAGCCATGGCGCTTCTCTCTCGTTATTACCAAGTACACCATAGAACCAGTTATGCCCGACTTCATGCATAATGACTTCTTCAAGCTGAAGTTGTGTGCTACAGTCGCCAATAATAGTTATACCAGGATATTCCATGCCTCCGCCGGCGCTTAAGGCACCTTCCACAGCAGTACAATTGTTATAAGGGTAATCACCAATCCAAAGAGAATAGTAATACAAAGCATCATGTATGTATTCCAATGAATTTTTCCATGAAAAAGTTTTTGATGGAGTAAATACAGACCAAAGAGCGACCTTTCGTCCTGAATGTGGCAACTGAATTTCTCCTTTACGTACGATATAACGTTTATCGGCGAACCAGGCAAAATCGTGTATATTATCTTCCAAATACCGCAAAGTTTTTGTTTTTTTTGATGAAGCAGGAAATGGGTCTGTACCGAAACTAAATAAATATGGACTTAAATCGGTATCGGAAAGACTATCAAGCCGATTTTGTTCCGCTTCATTCTGAAGATTGCCTGTTGCTGCTACAATATAATTTTCAGGTAGGGTAATAGAAACATCGAAAGAGCCAAATTCGGAATAAAATTCACCAATATCGAGATAAGGCATCTGATGCCAGCCGTCTTTATCATACACTGCTGGCTTAGGATACCATTGTGTGATTTGATATGATTGTTCATAATGGCCAAGCCGTGAAAATTCAGATGAAGGAATCTTAACGTGAAAAGTGGTTGTAATTTTCATTTTTTGTCCAGGATATAAGGATTGGTTTAATAAAATTTTGCATATATCCTGGTTTACAGGGTCGTATTCCCAGCGAACGGCAGAATCATTAACTTTAAAATCGAGCCGGTCAATATAACCGCATTTTTTAGCATCGGAAAAATACAGCTTACCTCTCCAGAAATTTGCCTGTTGCTTCGATAAAGCTGTATATTTGTCTTTATAAGCATTTGGCCATAAATGGAAATAGAGGAATGTTAATGTATCGGATGAATTATTAATATATTCAATTGATTCAAAGCCCGTTAATTCGTGCAATGAATCATTAAGCTCGACGGAAATGATGTAATTGACTTGCTGTTGGAAATATTCCTGGGATATAGTTTTGCTAATAAGAAGGAATCCATTTAAAACGAATAAAAACAGTAATTTCAGAGATGGCGAAACGGCAAGTATGGCGTCAATAATTATGTCACCCCTTCGGGGTTTGGGATATTGTATTGTTTCCATTTTTTATAATCATGTCATCCCTTCGGGATTAGGTTGTGAAAGTTATGAACAACTGACTTTAAATTGAATTGAAAATTTAGCATTATATCAATTAATAAATAAAAGATGAGTCCACTCTAAAAACCCCTTTAAACTACATTTGACACGAATTACACAAATTTAATATATTGATTATCAATTATATTTTTTAGTGATAATTCGTGAAATTCGTGTCAAAAATACTTTTTAGAGTAGACTCAAAGATTGGTTTTAGGAAAATAATAATTTGTCAATGCAAATTTATTTATAATTTTGTAAAAAACAAAAATTTAATAAGCACATTATGGAATACGGAATATCCAACATAAGTATAATACCTGTCAGGTCAGAGCCATCAGAGAAAAGTGAAATGGTTACACAGATATTATTTGGTGAACATTTTGCAATTACTGAATATGGGAAAAAATGGTGTCGTGTCAAGCTTTATTATGACGATTATGAGGGCTTTGTTGATACAAAAATGATATTACGGTTGCAGGAATCGTATTTCACGGAAATATCGGCACATAGCCCTTCTGTTACTTCCGATATATTAACAACTATTTATGAGGGGGGCGGTAAAATTCCGCTTTATATAACAGCAGGGAGCTCGCTGCCATTTCTGAACAGGCCGGAAAAGACTTTCAGGATTACAAATATAAATTACCGGCTTGATTCTTTCACCGATATATCTTCCACCGATATACGTAAAAATATTACAGATATTGCAATGAAATATTTGAATGCTCCTTATTTATGGGGAGGCCGCACTATTTTCGGAATAGATTGTTCGGGCTTTGTACAAATGGTATATAAAATTTGCGGGGTCAAGATGCCAAGAGATACCGCACAACAGGTAAATTCAGGAAAAACATTGAATTTTATTGCAGAAGCAAAACCTGGCGACCTTGCTTTTTTTGATGATGAAGAAGGGCTTATAGTCCATGTCGGTATTATTTTAGGTAAAGAAAAAATTATTCATGCTTCAGGAAAAGTCAGAATTGACAGGTTAGACCATCAGGGTATTTATAATCCTGTTATTAAAAATTATACACATAAGCTAAGAGTGTTGCGGACGTATTTGGAGTAAAAAGATAATGTCTGAACCATGATTGGTGTGATTAAAGAAATATTTATGTATTTTTGTAAAAAAATGTTGAACTAAATTTTAAAGCTATGAAAAATTTATACATTTTTATAAGTATTGTATGTGCATTTATGATTTGTCAATTTTCAAATGCACAGACCGGCGAAACCTGTGCAACAGCACAGGTCATCAGCTCATTACCATTTTCTGCAACTGGCTTAACTGCGACAGGAGCATCTTATGGTTCATTACCTTGCAGCGGTAGTTTTCCGAATTATATGAGCGGTGGAGATTATCTTTTTAAATACACTCCGCCGGTAAATCAAACCGTAGGTATTATTTTATCAAATACCGGATATGCAGTAGGTTTGTTCGTAACAACCCTTTGTCCGGATGAGCCAAGTGTTACTTGTGTAGCAAATAATAATGCCTACGCCGGCAATCCTTCGATTGCAGATTTATTGCTTACTGCAGGAACTACATATTATTTTATCATTTCCTCAGTCAGCACAGTCAATGCACAAACTAATTTTGATATTACAGTAACTACATGCGGGAATCCGCCCACCGCATCATTTACGTATAATCAAACCGATTTAGAAGTGTCTTTTACAAATGCATCTGCCGACGCAGTTAGCTATTTATGGTATTTCGGCGATGAAACAATAATATTGCCGCCACCTCTTGGGGGCGATACTACTGAAAATCCTGTTCATGTTTATGGAAGTTACGGCACATATACCGTTACTCTTATTGCTTATAATACTTGTGATGCAACTGACACCTTGAATTTTCAAATCACATTGATATGTGCCGGCACAATGCCCGAAGCTTCTTTCACATTTTCACAGGATGTAGGTACCGTACAATTTACAAGCACAGCAACCGGAGCAACTTCTTATGAATGGTATTTCGGCGATGAATTAGTAATTGTTTTCCCTTCCGATACAACGCCTAATCCGACTCACACATATTTAATAGATGGAACATATACAGTCATGTTTATAGCAATTAATGAATGTGGAGGGGATACGGCTTATGCACAAATTACTGTTATCGGAACAGGAATCATTACGAATAATAATTGTAATCATATTTCTTATTATCCAAATCCTGTAAATGATATACTGAATATTACTATTACAAGTTTTTCACCCGAAAAATTCAATATTGAATTATATAATATTGTTGGAACTAAAATATATTCCGGAATAATTCCTATAAGTCAAGGAAAAGTTACTAGACAGATAGGTCTGAATACACTTTGTGCAGGGGTTTATTATTTGAAGATTTATTCCGGATTTGAAACCAAGACTTACAAAATAATAAAGAAGTAACGCCATTTACAGATTGTACCGGGCGGTTATGGAGTGATTGCGTAGCAATTGTATCGAGATAACCGCAAAAGAGACGAATTTTTCATACACACCCCCTTCCCCTCTCTACTAATAGAGAGGGGCGATACATACGTGTTAAAGGTTGAAATATTCAGAATCCAATTTCGTTTGCTACAGTTCTCATTGCATTTACTGCTAATTCAGCAAATTCATCAATAGAAAGGCCGAGCTTTTCACATTCCATGATATGGTCTCTTCTTACCGATGCGGCAAATAATTTTTCTTTCATCCTTTTGACTACCGATTTAGATTTTACGCTTGCGAGCTTTTTGTCGGGATAGACTAATGTTGTAGCGAATATCAGACCTGTAATGGTTTCGCTGCAAGCAAGGGCATGCTGAAATTCTGTGCTTCTCTGCTGCTTGGCGGCTTCCTCATTGTGCATTTTAATGGCATCAATTATTTCAGGAGCAATCCCTAAATTTTTCAAGAGCTTTTCCGCTTCCAAGCCATGAACTTCAGGGTCGGCGTTTGTAATTTCGACGTCTATATCGTGCAATAAACCTGCCATTGCCCATTTTTCTTCATCTCTGCCTAATCGTTTTGCCAACGCCCGCATTACTGCTTCCGATGCAAGACAATGAGCGAGCATTTTTTCATTCCTGATATATTGCTTTATTAATGTTAAAGCTTCATTCCGATTGAATATTTTATCACAACTCATATTATATGTTGTATTTTTGAAAATTATCTTAAATCTTGAGGGACAACAAAATGCTTCCGTTATATATGTTATGCTATTGAATTTTAAAAACTAAATCATTTTATGATTTTCTTTCCGACAGAATCACTTTCCTCAAAATCGAAGTTTAAGTAATTCGATTGTGCAATTGAAAAAATAGGAATATAAAAGAGTAGAAATGTAAATTTTCTCATTTGTTATTTCTTTGAAATCACAATATTACAAAGATCATACCTTTCTTATTAGCATTATTGGTAACTCCTTTATATATATTACTCAAAGGTAAGAGACGACATCTTTATGTATCTAGATGATAGGCAGTAAAATCGTAAATATACAAATCATATTCAGTAAAATATCCATTTGTTTCGATAGTAAAATTGCCATTGTTTGGATTCGGATAAATTTTTATTTTACGAGTCGGCGCTGGAATAAAGTCCATTCTATTATATTCCTGCTGCATTTCTAAATCTTTAGTAACTGATTTTGGTTCTGTACTTTCGCAATAACAGGGAAATTAGACTATCTTACCAAATTCCATTCAATTTTATCATATCTGTCAGAAAATTTTATTATACCATAGTTTTTATGAACCCAGACTTTCCAAATTTCCAAATTTTCATTTTTTATAGTATCCGCTTCATATATATTTACACAAATTGTAATAGATAAGCCATTCGGAATCCATCCATTGTCGCTGTTGTACATAGTTGATATGTGTCTCACACTGACAATTATCATTTATATCACATTCTTTTACTGCATACATTTCTAAATTCCCAACGTAAATTTTTAAAATATTTCCATTTTCGTTATTATATGTCAAAATATCGTGAAATTTGTTAGGTAGCGAATCCCATACAGCAGGATCAACATAAGCTGTACATTCATATTCAGGATTACAATTATTTAAAATAAAAACGATTGTAATAAATATTAAAATAATAAAATAGCCTTTCATTAAAATCTTAAAATTTCACATTAATACCCAATCTGTTACAAAGGGAATACTCATTTAAAATCAAAAATTCAACTTTAGGATCATTTGAATACCATGGTCCACTAACAGGTGTCCCTCCAAAATCGTTATAAATTTTAAATGAAAAAAGAAGATATTCCATATCAATAAAAACAAATATATTTTTATATATTTTCTTTTCATAACCTGTACTCCATATATTTCCAATAAAAAAATATCCATCCTTAGCTTTTCTTTCATCATTTTTTAATACATAATCTTCGTCGTTGAATGTTTGTTCAATTCTGCCTTCGTACGGCATATCGTATATTGTAATAATCTTTGTTTTTGCTAAATAATATGTACTATATAACATTCCTGTTGAAAACCGGAGTTTTGAATTTTTGTAAAATAAAAATGACAAAACCGGTTTTACAGAAAAAAACAAATAATAATCTTTTAAATATTCAGTCGAAGATTTTAAATATTGACTATAAGGTTTATTTATATAATGTTTAACTGAACATTCCTGTTTTAAAAATTTAATATAGTTACAAATATCTGTTTCTAATGAAAAATTGGCACTAAAAATATATTGTAAATTAATACCATAAGAATATGCTAATTTATATTTTGACTTTGGAATATTGTTATAACTACCTGTTAAGCCAATTATAACGCGCTTATTATTTTTCTTTTGTTTTAGATTTGTGCTATTATTGTTCTGCGCATTAATGATATGATAACCTTGTAAAAAGAAACAGATAATAATTATTAATATTCTAATGCTCATACCGGTATATCAGTTTTTTATTGAACTATTACAGAGCTTGTAAATTGTTTTTCATTGCCGACAATTCTTACCAAATAAATACCCTGCGATGGATTTTCAACCGAAAGTATTATTTTCCACGATGTGCAGTCTTTAATTGATTTTATTATTTTTGCTGCATTTCTAAATCTTTAGTAACTGATTGATTCTGTGTTATTGCAATAACAGGTTCAGGTGTCTGAATGGTATCCACCATATTTTTAGCTTCGTAATCAGGCAGATATTCCACCTTATAAGCCCAGTCCGGATTATTATAATCAGTGTTTGGGATATGAGGCCAAAGATTATTATCCCATACTTGCGTATGTAAAATTTGGGAACCTGTAAAAGTACCTGTAAAAGTGTTATACCATGTTACCTGGTAATATTCTTTTTTTAATGGCCACGGCCAGCTCCATTTTAGCCCAGTTATCTTCATGTAAGCTCCGCTTATAGGTTCTTGTGGTTTATCATTATCTTCAATTGTATCTTTATCACCGTCTGCATCGTAACAACCATCATAAGTAAGTATATCTGCAATACATGAATTATTGTCATTTAGATTTGCCCAATGATATGTTCTGTTTTGTATCCATCCAAATACTTTTTCTTTGCTGTTTTCATCTCTAAGGTAATAGCTATCTAATTTACCATCAATCCAAAGTATGCCATCACACCATTTGTCTGGTTCGTATTCTCTTTCTTCGAAATCTATATTGGCAATAAAATTTCTGAGCTTTTGATAATGATGAAGATAATGTTGTCCAGAATGCCAGTAAGTTTCTGCTGTGTCTGCATGTATCACTTGCCAAAACCAATATAATCCGGCGCCATATCCTCCCATAAAAGCCGTTGACCAAAGGTCATTATGAAATTCACGGTCTGTACATTTTTCAATGCAAGGTTTTTGTGCGCCTCCAATTTCACCGAAAATAACCGGCCCATAACCGGTCGTAGTTTCATAAGTCACTGCATGTAAATCTTGAGTAATTTCATAACGACCTAGATGCGTTATCGTACCATAATTTTTCCACCTAGCGCTTCCATAATTATGTGCAGTTCTGATATCGGTTCCATCTAACCAAATATCGCGTTTATCGTGTGTTGTAGGATCACCTGAAAAACTTAAGGTTATCAGATGACAACCTTGATCTATATTCCTGATATAATTGTACATTTCTCTAATCCACCCTTCAACTTTCGAACGATCAGAATCATCATCATAATAAGCTTGTGATCCAGGATCAGGATCGCTTAACCCGTCAATTTCATTCCACAATTCATACACGGCAAGATTAGTTGAATAGCCCCATCTTGAAACAACATATCGAAGATATTTTTTATATTGGGTTTTCGCATCTGAATTTGTCATAAAATCTAAAGCCGACTCTATTCCAGGCATTCCATTATAAGGATTTGAATTCCAAGCATTATTCTTATCATAATATCGGTCATTCCAATCAAGAGTCGGATGAATAAACAGGTGCAATGTTTTGGCATTATCAAAAATCCGGTCAAGTTCACAGCATACATGCTGATTATATTGTCCAAGCTTTTCCCATTCGATTTGTAGATCAAATTCCACTAATAATAATCTTAGATAATTGCCTCCATAAGAATGAAGCTCGGTCATATATTGTTCAAATCTGCATGAATTTTCAGGAGAACGACCAGTGTAATCCCATCCCAGAGTTCCAACATTTTCGCCAATTGCAAAAAAAGTTCCTTTGCTTCCACTGTAACGTAAATATCTTGAATAGTACTTATCGCTTATTTCAAGAAAACCTGGATTAGTTGAATACATGCATGTAAATGGAAAAGTGCCGGATTGCAAAGTAGAAAAACCATTTATCTCGACTTTGATGCTGAAGCTCCATGAACCGGTTTCAAACGGGGATGTATTCTGTAAAACATTTAATGTCAATAAATTCCATTATATATTATGATTTAGTAATTCACAACCGGCTACAATATTCCAAATTCCAAATTTCCTGTCGTTGTCTGTCCCAAAATTTAAATATTTTATTATATATTAAAACTTTCCATATACGTTGTGTTGGAAATTGAATAGTATCAATTTGACAAATCCATACATTATACAAGTGTCCATTATAATAAATATTTGTATCGCCTTTAAATAATTCTGATTTATCTGGCCCATATATTCCACTTTCCTTAAACATAAAATCAAATATACCATATTCAATATAATTAATCGGTACAGATTGATATATTTTAATATATAATGAGTCTTCCTGATTTTTAGCGCTAATTTTACCCCACTTAGTACACTCACAACGACCAGTACTTGGAGATGACCCCTCCAGATACTCAGAATCATAAGGTTTACTGCTTTCAATTGGGAAATTGAAATAAAACGACAGCCTTTCGCCATATTCATTTTTAAAAATAACAGTATCACTTATTTGGTAATATTTATTGAATTCAGAATTATCAAACATACATACCGGGCATGTGTGCTGGCACGCATAGAATATGAAATTACACAGATAAATAATAATAAAATATTTTATAGAAATAAAATTAATTTTCATGTCGTTATTTTAAATGTCATTATTTTACTATAACTTTCCAATTATTTATGGTACTATTATTTATTAATCGAACTGTATAAATTCCTTTAATATTATCTGTTATTTTAATTTTATATGAATTTTCTCCGTATTGTGCTATATTATAGTTAACAGGCTTACCAATAATATCAGATAGTTCAATTGTTGATTGGTCTATAGAATATGGTGTTTCAATAATAAACCATCCGTCACAAGGATTTGGATATAAATTGATTGAAGAAGATATATCACTTTTAATTGTTTGAGAATCATCTTCTGGTAAGATGTTTAATTGTTTATTGGTTAGTAAATAACAAATTATATCAGAATTACATGGCGGAGTTACTTCAAGATAAGGAGTTCCTACAGCAATTGATGGATCTATTATTGCCTCGAAATGTGCATCACTATCTATACGGAAGTCAGGTAAAAACCTGATACGGTCGCCTGCGATATATGTTACATCGGCGCCTGTTCTAATAATATTTTCCGCCTCTATCATGTTACTGGTTCGATTGACATAAGGGTTAAATTCAGAACCAAGACTTCCGTTATTAAGTTGTGCGTGTATAGGATAATTAAACGTTTCATAACTATGCGGATTTGGAGTATATGAGCCAGGATGAAATACTAATCTATATAGATTATGTAATAACATATAATCTAATCCGTTTCCTTCAATATAACTCCCATTAGTAAATTGCCACAAAATAGATTCTGAAATCCATGGTGATGCAATATTATTCATTGAACACCAGTTTTCAGAACCGCTATTTGAGCCGGTTCCACATTCGGGTGCATCGTTTAACAGTTCAATAAGATAATTTTCCATTAAATTCCTTATAGAGGAATTAATCCAAAAAACTGAATTAGAATAATCATAAACAAAATTATTATCAGGATTATGATGTAAAACAATATTTGCTAATGGTAAATGTTCAAATAACTCAAGTTTCCGACTTCATAAAGTTTTGGTTATCAACAATATATTGTTGATAAAATTATTAAAAAATGTTGCATAATTCATTGTAATTTATTAATTTTGACATAATTATTAAACAAAGTCAAAAAACACATAAATTAT
>JACQWN010000461.1 GCA_016209245.1 Bacteroidia bacterium | reverse complement strand
GTTAGCATTGATTTTGTTATTGGTATTTCTACTTGAATAACTATTGAATCTGAATTCTTTGTAATTATTTTTGCATCCATTTTAAATTAATTTAGGACGCAAAGATATAAATATTACATTAAATTACAAGCACACCCATTTCAGGGCTTATGCAATCGAAAATAATCAGGTTATTTATGGTGAAGTGATGAGTTTTAGTATTAACAAATGAAAAGAGCGTGTAACAATTCGGGGGAGTTCACCACATAGGCACATAGGTCACATAAGAAATCACATAATTTTATAGTTGAAATTCAACTATGTGTAAGCCTATGTGTTCTATGTGTCTATGTGGTAAAAGATGAAGATGAATAATAATCCCCCGATTCTTTACACACCTAAATGAAAACATTGTGTCAAATTATTCACTTCGATAAAGTTTGCTCTGAGCAATGCCAAAGGGAAAAGTGTCGCTATATAGTAAAAATTGTTGATTGTAACATAACATAAATAAATGTACCGGAATATTGGATTTCGCAAAATTTATATATTTTTGTGTTAAATTATCCTGTACAAAAATGTACAGAATGCTTAATGCTGAAAAAAATTGACATATTGCTTAAACAGGAAAAGAAAATATACCATACCCAGGATCTTGCTCTGTTGTGGAATATTTCAGCCAGGAATACTTTGCTGACTATAATAAAAAGATACACAAAGGAAAACATTCTGTACCGGATATATAAAGGATTCTATTCAACTGTCCCGCCCAACCAACTAGATCCTTATGAGATTGGTATTTGTGCCATGCATGGTTATACATATATCAGCGTTGAATCTGTCCTGCTCAGTCATGGAATTATACAGCAACACATAGGGTATATCACTCTAATATCAAATAAATCAAGAACATTCAGTATAGATAGTCACCACTATAAAGTCAGAAAACTACGGGATGAATTTCTTTACAATGAAACCGGTACTACGTTGCAGAACAATATCCGCATTGCCACTATTGAAAGAGCTGTTGCCGACATGCTGTATTATGATAATAAGTTTTATTTCGATGGAGCTAAATTTATTGACTGGAAAAAAGTGGAAAATCTTCAAAAAACAATTGGGTACAGATGATTGAAAGAGAGTTTACTTTACATAAGGCACAGTTGTACAGGTTATTGATTTTAATTTCAGATAATCATTTATTGTCTGGAAATATCAGTTTTAAAGGAGGAACGTGCGCTAAATTGCTGGGATATCTCGACAGGTTATCCGTTGACCTTGATTTTGACTTAACCGGCAATACAGAAAAAAAAGTTCTCCGTAAAGAATTATATGGTATTTTTAAAAAATTGGGATTGAAAATAAAAGATGAAAGTTCTCATGCACTTCAGTTTTTTCTGAAATACGAAGCGCCACCGCAGAAAAGAAATACACTTAAACTTGAAATCCTTGATAAAAAGTTTATTCACAATAAATATGAGCCGAAATACCTTGCTGATATTGACCGAATAATTAACTGCCAGACTATTAATACGCTTTTTGCCAACAAGCTGGTTGCTTTGGTTGAAAGATATGAAAATACCGGCAATATTGCAGGTCGTGATGTTTATGATATTCATCATTTTTTTATGAAGGGCTATGGTTATAATCCGGAATTGATTGAAGAGCGCAGAAATACTACCATATCTATTTACATGGAGCAATTGAAGCATTTTATCAGGAATCATATAACACAAAGGATTATTGAGCAGGATATAAACATGTTGCTTTCATATTCGGTTTTCAGACGGATTCGGAAAACCTTAAAGCAGGAAACGCTTTTTTTCCTTGAGGAAGAAATCAGACGAATGATATGATAGTTCGATTTTAATAATAAAAATTATATATTTATGGAATTTACTATGCCGGGGACAGGTAAAGCAGGTCTAATCTCAATTATCTATATCATTATCATACTGTTGATAAATCCTCTTTTTACAGGAGCATTCTGCCAAAATCTCAAGAATGTAAAGCTTTCCAGCGATAACAGTAAAGTTTTTATTTCTTATGACCTTGTTGATTGCAAAGGTTCGGACAGATATTTACCACGGGTAGAAATACATCTTTATCAAACTGGAAGTAAAACCGCCGATAAAATATCTGCAAAGTCTTTTAAATATGATACTGTAATACGTTGCGGAAATAATAATATTATAACATGGTCGGCAAGGGACGATGGCTTTGTTCTGAATAACGAAATATATTCAATAGTTTATGCAAAAAAAGCCCTTAAGGTTAGAACCACAGAACATATTCTGAAGTCTGTTATATGGCCGGGCTTTGGCGATTACAAGCTTCGGAACGGCAAATATTATTTTTTATACGGAGCGCTGGGCTACGGTCTTATCGGCACATCAATTTATTTGCAAAGCAGGGCATTAAATTCTTATGAGCAGTACAAGAATTCAACTGACATAGCTGAAAGCGACCGTTATTTTACTAAAGCGATTCAACAAAGAAATATCTCATATATTTTACTTGGCGGGGCAATGATTGTCTGGACAGTTGATTTTGCAGGAATACTCTTTAAAGCAAAAAGCCTCAAAAAAAATCTGACACCCGAGAAAAGTAAATATTATTTTAAACAAGCAAATGATGAAATATATGAAAAGAGCAATAACGCAAAAATTGATATCAGAACAGATTATGAAAAAGCCATGGATACCGGCAGAGATTTAAAAAATAAATGTGAATCCTTGGGGTTAATTTGCAAATCGGTTTCTGATGCCATAACCGCTCTTTCCGTATATAATCAGGCAAAATCCTATTTTAAAGATGCATTAAAATATAAACCGGATGATATCGAAGCGCAAAAAGAATCAGATAAAGTTGAAACAAAGATTAAAAACATTGAAAACAAGCGTGAGCAATATAATAATCTGATAAATCGCGGAGATTCTTTATTGGCATTAAATAATTTTTCAAGTGCAACATTGGCATACGAAGAGGCTAAATTAATATATCCAAATGAAAAATATCCGGAAGATAAATTACTTGAAATTAAAAAAAGAAAAGAAAATATCAGAATTGATAATGAGTACAAGCAATATATTACGATGGCAGATAGTTTATTTCTGGCAAAAATGCTTGAAGACTCAAAAGATTTATATCAAAAAGCAAGCACATTACGACCGGACAGTATTTATCCGAAAAACAGGATTTCTGAAATTAATGGAATAATCACAACTAATAATTTCAATATAAAAATAAAAGAAGCGGAGAAATTATTTACAGCCAAAAAGTACGGGGAAGCAAAAGTTTTATATGAAGAAGCGGCAGATATTATGTCTGACAATTCAATTACAGGCAATAAAATTAAACAATGTGAGAATAAGATGACAGAAATTGAGCAAGCTAAGATTGACAAGGAATACAAGGAAAATATTATTAAAGCGGATAAAGCATATAATAATAAAAAATATGATGAAGCAAAACAATATTACGAAAAAGCAAGTTCTTTAAAACAGGATGAAACCTACCCAAAGAATCGAATAGAAAGCATCAATAATCTTTTACAGATAATTATTGAGAAAAAAGGAAGTCTGAGTGAATTGTATAAAAAATGTAAAGATGCAGTCTTTTTTGTTTTGGCCTCAGATTATATTGGTATATCACAGGGATCGGGCTTTTTCATTGATTCGAAGGGTGTGGCATTAAGTAACTATCATGTATTTGAAGGTAATTTTATATCGAAGATTTATACTAATGATGGCGGAGAGTATGAAATTGATGTATTAGAAAGGAACAAGGAAAAAGATTATATCATTTTTAAAGTCAAAAATCCTGGAAATAAAAAATTTGAGTGTGTTGAAATTGCTACTGTTTTACCGGAAATAGGAGAGACCGTATTTACAATTGGTAATCCTGAAGGTTTAGAGCAGACACCCTCCAATGGTATTTTGACTGGTTACAGGGACACTGAAGAAAACGGTAAAAATTTTTATATACAAACAAATACATCTATAACAAATGGTAGCAGTGGTGGTCCGCTTTTTAATTCCAAAGGTGAAGTAATCGGAATAACTTCAAGGGGACAACAAGCGGGAAGTCTTTTTTTTGCAATCAATATTCAGAAAATCCCATACAAAAAATATATTAACAAATAAAGTCGATTTCTATCCTATATTATTCATAAATTTGGGCTAAAGCCCGTCAATGAAAATAGTTGACTGTTATTGGCTGATGTTATTTTTCTATACCCAATTGAAAACATAATGCTTCAATTATTTCATCCTGCTTTTCTTTATTCGTTATTTTACCATATTCGGTTGATAATCTAGTTTTATCAACTGTTCTAATCTGGTGACATAAAACAATTGACTCATTTGATAAACCGAATTTATTTGCTGGTAATAATGCTTCATTTGGATAGATAATCCTTCCTTTTTTCTTGTAGTAATTGGCAAAATATTAACAATATTCAATAAATCATTTATGGCGTCTTCACTAATTATCAATACTGGTCTCGATTTACCTTGTTCTGAACCGATAGTTGGGTCAAGATTTGCTCTAAAAATATTCCATCGCTTTACTTTCATAGAGTTTCTCTATCAATATTTTTAAAATCGTCATTAATTTCTTCAATATCTGCAAGAAAAATTGGATCTTTTATCGCTTGCTTCAATAACTTAATTTTTTTTGTATGTTCCTCTTTTTCGTCCTCAATAATAATTACAACTTTTTTACGATTTTTAAAAAACTTAGGAAGTCGTATTAATAGATGTTTTTCATTTTGAATTTCGTATGTCTGTCTATAAGTCATTTTTATTTAATTTTCTGCAAATATAATAATTTTTTCATTGTCATCTTTATAATATGTATTTCATACACGGGCTTCAGCTTTTGATCTGACATTGAAAAAATTTTATAAAGAATTTGAAAATAGAATTAAAGCAGAAAAAAATAATCTGGGATCAGTAAAATTAAAAATCAATTGAGTGTGTAACAAATCAATCTGTAAATCTGCTGCTTTTGAAATCAATAAAATGGAAATAAGCTGACCATCAGGAAATATAACAAATTGGCATTTGTGATTAATATTCGCAGAATATTGTATTTTTGTGCTACCAAATGTGAGGAATATTTTACCGAAATACTTATTATGATAACAAAAATTGAAGCAAAGAATTATCGGTGTTTGTTGAATAATTAAAAATCAGAAATCATGCACATTTTCAGAAATTTTTTATCCGTTGCAATCATTTACATAATGATTGCGGGTTTGTTCCATGGAAGTAAAGCCCAGAACATCGCGATTACCGATGACGACGGTTATACGGCGCACTCATCCGCCATGCTCGATGTTAAATCGCTGACTAAAGGGTTATTAATACCCAGGTTGTCAACCGCCCAACGTTTGGCCATAACAGGTCCGGCAACCGGGCTTCTTGTCTTTGATACATCGCTTGGTAATTTTTATTTTTATAATGGCGTAGACTGGATTAACCTCACTTCGGGAAATGCAAACGGGATATGGAGCTTGGCAGGTTCTTCGGTTTATCTTACAAACCCTGTACATAAAGTTGGTGTAGGGACATCGGCTCCGGTAGGAAAGCTTGAAGTTAAAGGCGATGTTCCTACATCGAGCGATGCGCCTTTATTTGAGGTTATCAACAGCGCAGGCGATACAATATTTGCCGTTTATTCCCAAGGTGTCAGAATTTATGTCGCCGACGATCCTGCTGTGAAAGCAGTTGGGAGCCGCAGCGGTTTCGCAGTTGGCGGATTTAGTCAGACCAAAGGAATAACCAATGAATACCTGCGCGTTACACCGGATAGCGTGAGAATTTATATCGAGGATACCTCCTCGGCAAAGGCAGCGGGCAGCAAGGGCGGTTTTGCAGTTGGGGGGTTCAGCCAGACAAAAGGGCTGACTAACAAATATCTTGCAGTAACAGATGCGACAACACAAGTTTATATAAGCGACTCAACTGCAGGTTTTGGTGTAACCAATATTGAAAGCGGTACGGATCAAAGTTTGATGGACCTTTCAACACAGAATTATTTTATCGGGCATGAAAGCGGGCAACTGGTAACATCCGGAATATATAACCAATTTATAGGCTACAAGAGCGGTTTTGCAGATACATCCGGTTCTTACAACTGTTTCTTCGGTTACAAAACCGGTTACAATAATATAGGGGGAAGCACTGTAGAACTTGGAAGTGAAAATTCGTTTTTTGGCTATATGGCAGGTTATTCCAATCAAGATGGTTATAGAAATATATTTATCGGTCCAAAGGCCGGATATTCAAATAACGGTGGATGGGGTAATTTATTTATAGGAACTGAAAGTGGGTTTAATTGCAATTCAGGATTTGCCAATACATGCATAGGCAATGAGTCAGGAAAACTTTTAACATGGGGCTGGAGCAATATACTAATAGGGCCGAATTCAGGATACTCAGTCACCAACGGAAATCAGAACCTTTTTATTGGCGTAAATGCTGGTCTTTGGTCTAACTCCTCACGCAGCATTTATATCGGAACGGAGGCTGGATTTTATTCAGGCGGAACAGATAATATTTTCATTGGAATGAAAAGCGGAATGAACAACACTGCCGGCTCAGACAATGTCTTTATTGGAGATTCAGCCGGATTAGGTAGTACAGGAAGCGCAAATGTTTTTCTTGGCAGAAATGCCGGATCCAGTGAGACCGGCTCAAACAAACTTTATATTGACAACTCCGGCACTTCCACACCACTTATTTACGGAGATTTTGCATCCGATTATGTGACAATAAACGGAAATCTGAACATGGCGGATACTTATTTCCATATAGTTACAAATCCCGGAACGGGTACAACGCCAACTAATTATTGTTACCAGGGTGCTATCGGAAGCGCAACAAAACAATATGCTTTTTCTATATACGATGCCTTATGGGTGACAGACGTAGCCTGGTTTGACGAATCAGTTAATATTGATGTTTCAGGTTCATCAGCGCTTAACATTGCCGGAGACGAAGCAATTTGGTACGACGGAACATACTTTAGCTGGGGTTACGGAGGCACGTATAACTATTTTGCCGATAAAGTCGGTATAGGGCTTACTTCACCTTATTATAAACTTGAACTTCCCAACAACTCGGCTGTCACTGCCGGATGTGGCAGAGCTTATGCATGGAATATTTACTCCGACTCAAGAATCAAGAAGAACCAGGAGAATCTGACTTATGGTCTGAGTGAATTACTACGCCTGCAACCAAAAAAATACAACCATTATGACTCGGAATTTAAAGACGGAAAGCTGGCGCTCGGTGCACAGTACATAAATACCATCGGACTGATTGCTCAGGAAGTTTATGATATAATTCCCGAAGCTGTCGAAAAACCCGCTAATGAAGCTCAAGATCTCTGGAGTCTCGATTATCAGAAGCTCATACCGGTTCTGATAAATGGAATAAAAGAGCAGCAGCAGGAAATTGAAACCATAAAAAGAGAAAATAAATCTCTCCTGCAGAAAATAGAGCAAATTGACAAACAAAATACAGATTTAAAAGCAGAGATTGATAACATTAAAAAATTATTGAAAAATAATGTAACTATTGATTTAGGAATGTAATGGTAATTTGTTTTTTGCAATAAATATTCAAAAAATACCCTATCAAAAATATATTGACAAATAAAGCCAATCTGTGAAATCTGTGGCAAGTCTTTGTTTTTTTAACATTTTAAATCGGCTGAGTAGTTGCAAAAATAATAAGTAAAAAAAATATTACATTTGAAATTTCTGTAATTGTGAAACCTTTAGAAAATATAAAAGTGCTTGACCTGACAAGGGTATTGGCCGGTCCATTTTGCACAATGATATTAAACGATTTGGGGGCTGAAGTAGTTAAAGTGGAGATACCTGGAACTGGTGATGATTCACGGCAATTTGGTCCGTTTTTAAATGGCAGGAGCTTATATTTTCTTAGTCTTAACAGAGAAAAAAAAAGTATTTCAATCGATTTAAAAAGTGATAAAGGACAAGATATATTTATAAATCTGGTAAAAAAAACGGATATTATAGTTGAAAATTATCGCCCCGGCACTATGGAAGGGCTTGGATTGGGCTATGATAAGCTGCGGGAAATAAACCGTGGTATCATTTATGCTGCTATTTCGGGTTACGGACATACAGGACCTGAATCGGGTAAACCCTCGTATGATATTTTAGCGCAAGCCGGTGGCGGAATAATGAGCATTACAGGATGGCCGGGGACACGTCCGACAAGAGCCGGTATATCGCTTGGCGATATTACTGCTGCTCTTTATACAACTATAGGCATTACTACAGCCCTTTACCAGAGACAAATTACCGGAGTCGGTCAAAAAATTGATGTATCTATGCTTGATTGCCAGGTTGCTATTCTTGAAAATGCTTTGGTCCGTTACCAGATAGACAACAAACCGCCACAACCAGCCGGTAATCGTCATCCCGCTATTACACCTTTTGAAGATTTTAAAGCGACTGACGGATATTTCGTCATAGCAGTCGGTAACAATGAATTATGGAAAACCTTCTGCAATGTTATTAGTAAACCCAATCTGGCAAATGACTCACGCTTTAATTCCAATGCTAAACGTACCGAAAATGTCAAAGAGCTTGAGCGAATCCTGTCGGACATATTTATTACAGACACTGTTGAATATTGGATATCGCTGTTTAATGACGCCGGCATACCCTGTAGTCCGATAAATACTATTGATAAATTATTTATTAATGAACAGCTTGTTGCCAGAAATATGATTGTCGAAATAATTGATAAATTTGCAGGGAATATTAAGCTTGCGGGAAATCCAATAAAAATGACAAATCTTCCGGATGAGAAACACCGGAAAACCGCCCCTGATATAGGGCAACATAATTCAGAAATTTTTAAAACATGGTTAAATCTGTGAAATGATATTAGAAGCTCGTAATTATAATATTAATCTTAAGGAGCATATCAATGCTGTTTGTGATTTAATTGACAGCCGCGATTCCGTCATACAGGCGATGTTACCTGAAGCAAACCGCCGTGAAAGGTTGCTTGCCCAAGCCGGTTTATTGGAAAAGGAATATCCTGAACCCGCTTCTCGTCCTTTACTGTTTGGTATTTTAGCTGGGATTAAGGATATTTTTCATGTTGATGGTTTTGAGACCAGAGCCGGTTCAAAGCTTTCCCCGGAAATATTGACAGGAAAACAAGGAAGTGCGGTTACAAGGTTAAAACAGGCGGGAGCGCTAATTCTTGGAAAAACCGTTATGACTGAATTTGCATATTTTAATCCAGGCCCTACACGGAATCCTAATAATACTGAGCATACTCCCGGCGGTTCAAGCAGCGGTTCCGCCGCTGCCGTAGCCAGTGGTTATACCTCATTAACTTTAGGAACGCAAACTATCGGGTCAATAATACGACCTGCAACTTATTGCGGAGTTTACGGCTTCAAACCATCATTTGGAAGAATTCCAAACGATGGTATAATTCCGTTTTCACCATCTGCCGACCATATTGGCTTTTTTACACAGGATATCCAAGGAATTTGGACTGCAGCATCTGTATTGTGCAATAACTGGAAACAAACAATTCATAAACCTAAACAAAATTATGTAATCGGCATTCCTGCCGGTGATTATTTACTTCAGGCCGATAAAACTGTTCTTACATTTTTCAACCAGCAAATTGAAAAACTTGAAAAATCCGGAATAACTTTTATATATGTTGACCCTTTTCATGATATTGAGTACATAAATAAATTGCATAATGAAATTATTGCTGCTGAAATATACCTGATTCATGAAGACTGGTATGAAAAATATTCACATTTATACAGTGAACCGACAAGCGACCTGATAATTAAAGGCAGTAATATATCTCTTGACCAGCATTCATTTGCAAGAAATGAAATGATAGTAGTAAGAAACCGAATCGAAACAATTAAAGAACAGCTTTGTATTGATGTCTGGATGAGTCCATCATCAACATCGGCCGCTCCGAAAGGCCTTTCCTCAACAGGAAGTCCGCTGATGAACCTGCCTTGGACATTTACCGGCTTGCCGGCTATTTCCGTACCGGAGGGAAAAACAGATAATAATCTGCCTCTTGGACTTCAATTTTCCGGTTCCTTTATGCAGGACGAAGCGCTTATCTCAATAATAAACGATATTTACCTTAAAATATAAAATCGGTTATGACTAAAAAATTCAACATCACCGGCATCTGTATTCCTGAAAGGCATTATATGGTTGATATTGGAAATAAGCTAAAGCAGATAAACCGACTAATAGAGGATGGAGAATATTTCACCATCAACCGTCCTCGCCAGTATGGAAAAACGACTACTCTGCTCAGTATTGAAAAATCCTTAAAAAATAATCCGGATTTCCTCGTAAGTTCAATAAGCTTTGAAGGAGTAGGCGATCTGGTATTTTATGATGAAAAAACATTTGCTCCATTCGTATTACAAAAAATTGCGGAAGGATTTGGTTTTAATAATGAAGTAATACAAAATTATCTTTATGATTCAAGCAAATCTGTATTTAATCTGGATAATCTTTCAAAAGAAACTTCGACGTTTATCAGGATGTATAATACAAAAGTTGTCTTAATTATTGATGAAGTTGATAAAAGTAGCAACAATCAACTTTTTCTTAGTTTTCTTGGAATGCTGCGAAATAAATATCTTCAAAGGAATGCCGGTAAAGACTATACTTTTCACAGTGTAATTCTTGCCGGAGTTCACGATGTCAAAACATTAAAGCTGAAAATAAGACGGAACGGAGAGCAAAAGTATAATAGTCCTTGGAATATAGCAGCAGATTTTAAAGTTGATATGAGCTTCAACCCCAATGAAATTACCACTATGCTCGTGGATTATGTTAAAGACAAAAAAGTAAAAATGGACATTCCTGCTATAAGCGAACGGATTTATCACTATACTAGCGGTTATCCGTTTCTTGTGAGCCGTGTTTGCAAAGAGGTTGATGAAATTCTTCTGCCTGTTAAAAATAAAGAAGCATGGACAATTCAGGATATTGATATTGCAGTAAAAAACATTACAGAAGAGAGAAATACCAACTTCGACAGTCTTCTGAAAAACATCATAAATAATAATGAACTATATCTTTATTTAATGGATATTATTTCCGGAAATTTGGTTCATTCATATAACCCACACGATGAGATGGTCGTTATGGGGGAGATTTATGGTTTTTTAAAAAATTCAGCATCAAAAGTAGTATTTCATAACAAAATCTATGAAGAAGTAATAAGTAATTTTATTATCAGCAAGCTATCACGGAAAAAATCACGCTATTTTGCTGCAGAAGCTACCAGAAGTCAATTTATCAAACCGAATAACAGGTTAAATATTGAAAAGATATTATTAAAATTCCAGGAAGTTATTAAAGAAAAATATTCAAAGAGCGATGTCTTGAAAAGCGATGAATTTCTTGAAAAAGATTTAAGATTGCTGTTTCTTGTATTTTTAAAACCCATTATAAATGGTATTGGCTTTTCGTTCAAGGAAGTCGAAACAAGCGAAGAGAAACGACTAGATATTGTCATCATTTTCAAGGATGAAAAATTTGTGGTCGAGCTTAAGCTGTGGCGAGACAAATCATACCATAAACAGGGAATTATCCGGCTTAAAGATTATATGCACAGGGAAGGTGTAAAGAAAGGATTTATGCTGATAATGGACAAAACAAGAAGCAAAGAGTTCACCGTTGAACATGAAGATGGGCTTATGATGGTGTGGATATAGTTTTTATTTTACTTTTTATCTTTTACCGGCCAAAGCTCTGGAAATTCTTTCTCGCTAAAAACATTTGCCTCATAAATAAATAAATCGGCATCTTTCCATCCGTCTGCTCCAAGACCTGCTTTATATTGAGAACAATGGCTTACAAATTCTTCCTTTGTCCACTTTGTTTCCTTGGCAACCTGCGGCAGATAAGTTCCTGAATGAAATCCCTTTTTAATGTAAATTCCATGCTTACCCAATTCAAATTCATCAAGCGAAGAAATTTGCTTAAGCGGTGAAAGCACCGATATTTCAATTTCGAGCTGAGTAATTTCTTTAGCAGTAACAGGCATGAACCTTGAATCGAACAAAGCGGCTGATATTGCCATGTCCTGAACCACTGAATAAAGCGGCTCTTCAGGTAAAAACCTGCCGATACAGCCGCGCAGCTCACCATCTTTATGAAGAGTCACAAATGCTCCCAGATGTTGTCTTACGGTTTCAGAAAAATCACTGTCCTTTAATTCCGATACTTTATCTTTTTCAAGCCGTTCAATAATCGTAGCCCTGGCAAGCTTTAGCAATGCAATTTTTTCTTCATCGGCCAGAAAAAAATCGCTGCTATCTTTTTTTTGCCCCATTCCTGCATCCTGGCTGATTTTTCCTGAAACAGCAATTGACCAATATCCAACCACGCGTGAAGAATCGCCGCTGACATCTCCGGAATTTCTGTATTGAATCTGCTTATATTGCACTTCTTTCATTTCTTGTGTAATGTACAACAATGTTAAGACGGATGTCCATCCACAAACGCTTGTGGACAAATTTCTTATCTTTTTTGCTGAATTGCTGCTGATTGTATTCATCAGTTGTTCAGGTGAATTGCTTACAATAGCGTCGGCTGTTGCTTTATCTACTATAACTGCATTCTTGTAATCAGGGTAGTGAGAAAAATCTGTGCTGATAACGAACAAATTTTTTGAGCTGAAATAAGGTTTAAGGGCTTCGGCAATTTGTTTGCATGTTTCCTGATTTTGAGCACCGACAACAATAGGTACAATCTTAAATTTCTTCTTCATAATATGCTGAAGAAAGGGCAATTGCACTTCAACACTGTGTTCATAGGAATCAATATCGCGCTGAAAGCTGAAGACTTCATGCTTTTTAATAAGCTCGTTTGCCAGCTCTATGTTCACTTCAACGGTTCCAAGGGGTGTCGAATAATTCCCGATATTATAAACAGAGGCGCCGTCGAAAGGATATGAATGTGTTGAACCGATGACAAAAATATTTTCATATTCTTTCTCTTTATCTATCTGGTTAAAGCTTGTTGCCGCTACCTGACCCGAATATACATAACCTGCATGAGGGCATATTATTGCAAGCACATCTGACGATTCACAAGGTTTTGCCTTTTGAAAAAGACCGGCGACTTCTTTCTTCAATTCATCCTGGCTACCGGGATAAAATTGACCCGCTACAGCAGGTCTGCGATTTTCAATTTTTTTTTCCATATCGGTATTTTGTTGTTGTTTTGTACTATTATCCTGTGAATTACAGCTTACGCCGAAAAACAGGAAAACAAAACATTTAATTAATGATAAATTTAATTTATACTTACTCATAATTTAAGTATTTTCGTAATTTTATATGCATAGTCGGTGTGAAATTATTCTATCTGATTATGAATACAAATATATATATTTTTTATATAACTACTCAGCAATAAAAATCAAGGAAAAAAATTAACCGCAGAGATTCGCAGAGTAAACGCAGAGAACCACAGAGAAAAAATGTTATCTTATGTCTGAAAATGAAATAATGGAATAAAATGGAGCGTGAACAATTATTGACTCGGCGGAACTCTGCGTAATTCTCAGCGTTCTCTGCGGTTGAATTTATATTGTGCTGAAATAAACGCCAATATAAATAACTACAAATTAATTATAAAAAAATAAAACGCTTATATTTACAAAATGAAAACCGAAAATAGTTATAAAGTTTCTGTTCTTGTCCTTGGCTTTTCCGCTATTACCGTTCAGATTATTTTTCTTCGGGAATTTTTGACTGTTTTCAATGGAAACGAACTTGTTATCGGTGTCATTCTTGCCAATTGGATGCTCCTTACCGGACTGGGTTCATTCCTGGGTAAATTTTCAGAAAAAATAAAAAATTCCGCAGCAGCAGTTATTACTATCCATTTATTAATGGGTTTATTGCCTTTTATAATTGTATTTCTAATTAAATATCTGAAAAATATAATCTTCCCCCCGGGTAGCATGATTGGCCTGATTCAGGTGTTATATGGCTCTTTCATTGTCATGGCACCGTTTTGCATTATTTCCGGATTCTTGTTTTCTCTCCTGTGCAGCATAGTTTCCAAACATTTTAAAACAAATAAAATATCATACATCTATGCATTGGAAGCTGTCGGCAGCATTACAGGAGGCCTGCTCTTCAACCTCATCCTTATTTATTTTTTCTCTGTTTTTCAAAGTCTGATTATACTGCTGTTCATAAATTTTATAATATCTCTTATAATATGTTTTTTATCAAAGCTGAAAATTACCGGATATATATTTATTATTCTTGCCTGTAGTCTGGCGTTTTTATGCATTTACTATGATTTTGACCGCATCACCGCTGAATTTCTGTTTCAAACCAAAAATATTGTTGTAAATAAAGACACTCCATACGGAAATCTTGTTATTACAAAAACGGAAGAGCAGATAAACTTCTTTGAGGATGGTATTTTGCTTTTTTCAAGCGGCAGCCCGCAACAAAACGAAGAAGATATACATTATGCTTTGATTCAACGCACAAAATATGAAAATGTGTTATTAATATCCGGCGGGATTACAGGAACATTAAAAGAAATACAGAAATATAAACCTGCCTGTATTGATTATATTGAGATAAACCCATGGCTCTTGTATTATGCAGGTAAATATGCCGGTTTCATGCCTGATAGCAATGTAAATCTAATAACC
>JACQWN010000010.1 GCA_016209245.1 Bacteroidia bacterium | reverse complement strand
AAAGTAATTATTAACAATTTAAAAATTAAAATTATGAATTCATTAAAAAACAAAGTTCAGTTGATTGGAAATCTGGGAATGAACCCGGAAGTAAAAGAATTTGGCAACGGGAAAGTCATGGCGCGTTTTTCGTTAGCTACGTCGGAAAATTATAAAAATGACGATGGTCGCAAAGTAGAAAACACTCAATGGCACAACGTTGTTGCATGGGGCAAAACAGCAATAATAGCAAAGAACTATCTTGCAAAAGGGCGCCCTGTTGCTATTGAAGGCCGGCTCGTACACCGTGCATATCAGGATAAAGATGGGAATACAAAATATATTTCCGAAATCGTGATTAATGATATGTTATTGTTAAGGTCCGGAAATAAAAACGCAGCTTAATTAGCTTAGTATAATAACCTTAAAAATTAAAGAATTATGAATGCACTAAAGAACAAAGTACAGTTAATCGGAAATTTGGGCAATGAACCCAAGCTGGTTGAATTCGGCAATGGAAAAAGCATGCTGACCCTTTCGCTCGCAACCAGCGAATCGTATAAAGATAAAAGCGGAAAAGTTGCAACCGATACACAATGGCACAGGTTGGTTATATGGGGCAAGCTCGCCGCATTGGCAAACAAGTATCTTCAGAAAGGCAGCCAAATAGCAGTTGACGGCCGGCTGACAAACCGTTCTTTTAAAGATAAAGACGGAAAACAAAGATATATTACCGAAGTATTGGTGAATGATATCCTTTTCCTTGGGGCTAAACGAAAAGCCGCATAAATATTGTAGAGATGAACGGCCGTTCATTTCTACAATATTTACAAAACAAAAAAGCAGGCATTGCCTGCTTTTTTTATCGTTAAAATAATATTATGACCTGATAATTTGCATTTATTTCCATTATTTGCTATATTTGGCAAATAATAGAAATAAATGATTGATTTTATTACTTTCAAAGACAATTTCAAACAGCAAGCTATTTTTACGAGAAATGATATACTTGTCAGGTATGGAAATTTCTATATGAAAAACTTGTACTACTGGCAAAAAAAAGGACTTGTAATTAAGCTTAGAAATGAATGCTATTGCTTTTCGGAATTCATCAAACTTCCACGTGCTAAAATCTATGTGTGTTATGAACTCTATAAGCCATGTTACATAAGCATGCAAACTGCACTCAGCTATTATAAAATCATTCCGGATGCAGTTGTCACATCTATTGGTATCACTACTAACAAAACCAAATATTTCAGCAATTTTTTCGGCGGGTTTTATTACTATAACATAAAAAAGGAATTGTTTTTCGGATATATTCTAACAGAGATCAATCCTGACATGTTTGTATATATAGCGGAAAAGGAAAAATCTATACTTGATTATTTGTACTTAGGTACATGGATTTCTGCAACAAAGAAGGGAATATATTCAGAACGTTTTGATGAAAATGAAATCATGACGCTTAACTGGGATAAGTTATATGAATACCTTGAGAGATTTAATTCCGTAAGATTGGTAAAGAAAGTTAATATATTACGAAAAATTAATGATAAATATTGATTCAATAAAGAAGTATTTTCCAGCGCATGTCAGAGACAATGGCGCGTTATTGGAATATATGATAAAGGAATATTTGCAGTGTACCATACTTCAGATAATCAGCGCCTCGAAATATGCACATGGATTAACCATGACAGGGGGAACAGCTTTACGACTTTTTCACAACACACAGCGGTTTTCTGAAGATATTATTGATTTTGATTCTAAGTTTTATTTCCAGGAAGTTACAGGATTGATGGATTATCTTTTTTTTAGCATAAAGAGGCAAAACTATGATGTAATTATCAAACCAAAACATGAGGATTCTTTTACATGGAATATCAATATTAGCGGTTCTAACTTCGCCGGCAGGCAAAAGATACGGCTTGACTTTCTCGATTACGACGTAGATTATAAAAGGGCGCCAAAATATCTGAACCGGCTTGGAGCAACATGTCTCATCAATATTCCTGATGACAGTACATTATTGTCAATGAAGATCCATTCTTTTCTGAAAAGGCAAATTGTCAAACTCCGTGATGTGTATGATATTGTTTATCTGATAGGTTATACATTTCCGGACATGCATTACCTAAAAAAAACAATAGCGATTGGTAATATTGATAAAATAAAAGATGCTATGATAAAGCGATTTACCAGCATTAATATTAAGAAACATACCATGTCATTTAAGCCTTTATTATTTCATGCTGCTGATTTTGAAAATGTAGTGAATTTTAGTCAAATCATCGAGGATTGGAAGGTATGATTATATCATTTCACAACCACCTTCCCCCTGTACACCTTATCCCCCCGCAAATCAATCATATAGCAGCCTGGCGCCAGGTTTCCTTTATCAATTCTAATGCTTTCCCCTGTTATATTTTCGATAAGGCGGACTTTTTGTCCTGATAAGCTGGATATTTTCAATGAATACCGTGAAGATTCCGGATTTGAAAAAACAATTGTCGTTTGCTGCGTAAACGGATTTGGATATATCGCCAAAACGCCCGGCAGTTCTATCTCCATAATGCCGATGTTAGCGATGTTATCATCAAGGTTTGAGAACGACTGGCTGTACGGTCCGCCTTGGGCTTTGTCTGTACTTGTTGGATAACATGCCGCTTCTTTCACTACAGCAATACGATACCACAACTGACCCCAGTTCGGCGGTGTATCAGTGAGAGTCCAACCGGTTGACGGGAGTGAATCAACAGTTACCCAGCCCGTACTATTATTATACCTATAGACGTAAAATAGATTGTAGGGGAAACCTGCATATTGGTCCCAGATTAGGTTTACCGTCTGGTTTAGCCCTACATTCAGCGTCAGGTGCATGGTTTTGTGCGGCTCGCTTAAGGCGGATTCATTGCCGCAGTTATCAACCGCAGAAATACGGTAACGCCATGCCCGTGTCGCCGGATTTGCCTGTTCGTCAATATAAACACTCATTGAATCGTAGAGAACTTCCGCAATCTCATAAAACACATCCGTGTAAATTTCACGGTAAATGTTGTAATGAACGATTCCACTTTCCTGCACTTTTTCCCAGATGAGCATATTCTTCCCTGTAGCGCTGTCAACCGAGACCATACATATTGGCTGTAACATCGGTTCAATAGCCGTAACCTCTTCACTTAACGTGGATTTGCAGCCCAAAGCATCGGTAACTGTAAAAGTATAAATCCCGGCATCCACACCTGTGAGGTCTTGATTTGTGCTACCGTCGGACCAGTTATATGTCTAAGGTTGTACTGATCCGGTCACAGTGATGTAAATAGCGCCGTTAGATATACCGCAACCGGCCTGGTAAACGGTATCAACCACGACTACCATTTCCGAAGAATCGCTGACTGCTATATGAACGTTGTACAACGCATAACAACTATTATTATCGGTAACGGTCAGGACATACACGCCTGCCAATAGTTCTGAGGCGGTTGCCCCGGTTGCTCCGTTCGACCATTGATAGATATATGGCGAAGTTCCGCCTTCAACCGTAGCTGAAGCACTGCCGTTGTCAATACCGCAGGTCGAATTTATGGTGGTAATAACGACATCGAAGGCGTCCGGTTCTGAAATAGTAATACTTTCCGATGATATACAACCGGAAGTGTCGGTGACCATGAGCGTATATTGACCGGCTGGCAAACCTGTCAGATCTTCCGTAGTTGCACCGGTTGACCATTCATAAAGATAGGGAGGCCCGCCGCCTGAAACGTTGATGTCTATTGTTCCATTTTGTCCGCCGGGGCATGAAACATGACCAATAGATGTTACCTCGATTACTGCGCCACCAACATCATTTATGGTTACGGAACCCGTTGCACTGCAACCGGAATTATCGGTTACAGTAACCATATATACACCCGAATGGAGGCTGTCGGCATAGGCAATGGTATCGCCATTCGACCAGGCATAGTAATACGGATTGACGCCGCCTGTCGCTGTGACCATTGCAAGTCCGTTGCTTTGCCCGCAGGTGGCGTTGGTTTTGGAAAAGACAAGAGTAAGGCTGCATAACTGCTGTACTGTTTGCGATGCAGTTTTGGTGCAACCGTTTTGGTCGGTAACGGTAACCTCATAAGTGCCTGCCGCTAATCCGCTTATGTTTTGAGTAGTCGCCCCATTCGACCATAAATAAGAATAAGGAGGCGATCCTCCGGAAATAGTAATAGAAATACTTCCGTTGTTTCCATTCGTGGCATTTGTGCCGGTGGTGCTTATCTGCATCAAGTCCGGCACAAGAACAGTGCATTGGTCTCCTAACAGGTAGCAGCCTGAAGGGCTTGTTATCCATAAAGATACTGTCATATTCCCTGTTATTGAATATACATGAACAATCGGGGAACCGCTTTCAACAATACCATCTCCGAAATCCCAGTCAATAAATGCAATACTGGCGGAATCAATAATATTAAAAGTAATTGTATCGCCTTTGCAAACCTGAAAATCACTTTGTTCAATAGTTCCAACAGGACCGCCGATTTTGACCGTATCATCCAGTTGATATGTGGCTATACATCCATAAATTGAAGTCAGTGTTAAATTTACATTATACTGTCCTGGCTCAACATATTCATGATAAGCGGTCTGTGGTTGATTAACAGTAGGACTTCCATCGCCGAAATTCCACATCCAGGTAGAAATATATCCTGATGAATCCAGACAATAAAAATTTACCGGTAAGGGTGGACAATCGGCTGTCAACTGGTCGGCATAAAATTCAGGATTGGGCTGATTATGAACTTCTATAGGTTTAACTATAAAATTACTACAACTATGATCAGAAAATATCGTTAAACGAGTCAGATAAACCTGAGCAGGTCCGAAATAAAATGTTACAACAGGGCCGCTAATATTGTCTACTTGTCCATCATTATTGAAATCCCAATGATATTGAGTGATTGTTCCACTTTCGATAGAACATAACGCTTGATATATTGCTTCTTCTCCTTCGCACAAATTTGATACGACAAAATCTACCTGAGGGACAGGATAAACAACTAAATTTGCAGTATCACTCAAAATACTGCTGCAACTATCGGTGACAAGGCATATATAGCTTCCTGAATCTGAAGATGTTATATTTAAGAGTATAAGTGTATCATTATTGTTTCCGCTAATGAAATTGCCATTATGTTTCCATTGATATGTCAATAGACCATTTCCTTCTGCTATAATAGTAAAAAGTATGCTATCTCCGGTACAACCCGATTGATTTGACGGTTGAGAAGTTATTGTCAGAAAACTTGAATCTTTAATTACATTAAATTCTGATATTTCATAACAACTATTATCATCGCTGACCAAAACAACATAATTACCAGGATATAAATTAGTTTCAATTGCATTTGAATGTCCGGACATAAGCCAGTAATAAGAAAACGGCGGAGTTCCGCCAAGAGCATTAATAATTATCATACCATCGCCGTTTCCGCATAAATCATTAGTAACCGATCCATTTATTATTATTGGCTCCGGCGCTGAAATTCCGATCGAATCTATAGAGGTACAACCATTTGCATCGGTAGTAATTACATTATATGAACCTGCACAAAGGTCTATTGCAGTTTGATTAATTTGTCCATCCGACCAAATGTAGGTGTAGGGTGGAGTACCACCGGTTACTATTACGGTTCCGGATCCATCACATGTGCTATCACATAAAACATTGGCAGTATTCACTATTGCAGATACCAATTTAGCCGGTTGCCCGATAATGATATGAGCACCGGCATGGCATCCTGCTGCATCGGTAATAAAAACAGTATATATCCCGGAATGCAGGTCATAGGCAATATTATTGGTCTGGTTTAGGGTATCATCCCATACATACGAATAGGGAGGCGTTCCTCCGATGACAAAAACCTGTGCAGTACCATTATCGTAACTAAAGCAGGATGGTTCGGTATATATAAGATTATTAATTACTGGTCCCTCAAAATCATTTATATGAATTATTTCGGTAGCAATACAGCTATTACCATCTGTGACGGTAACCGTATAAATTCCAGCATAGAGGTTCGCAATCATTGAAGAATTGCTCCCATTTGACCATTCAATGAAATATCCAGGAATTCCGCCTATGATATTTATTTTAGCTAAACCATCAGCATTGCCACAGTGAGCATCCTCAAGATTTGCAATGTTTATTTCGAACAATCCAGGGCTATCGAGTGAAGCATTTACAATACTTGCACAATTATTGGAATCTGTTACGGTCAATGAATAATAACCGTTAGATAAACCTGAAATAACATCTGTGGATTCAAGGGTTGACCACAGATAATGATAAGGCGAAGACCCTCCGTAAAGATAAGCAGTAATATGTCCGTTGTCGGAATTATAACAGGATTCGGGATATGCATCTAAAGAAACGGACAAAAGCGGTGGTTGATTAATTTTTACCGAAGCAATATTACTGCATCCGTATGCATCAGTAATTGTTACAATATACATACCTTCACATAGATTTTTAATTGCCTGGCTTGTATTACCATTGCTCCAGATGAAGGAGTATGGCGGTTTTCCTCCTGAAACATCCGTCTGTGTATAACCGTCGCAATAACCAAAACAAGTATTATCGGCCCAATCGCTAATAAAAGCATTTAATGTGCAGGAAGAAGGATTTACGACAACCATAGAATAAGCGGTACAGCCAATATCATCCGTTACTGTCACGGAATATTGACCTGGAAATAAACTCCCAATAGAATCCTGATTATTTGGCGAACCACCTGACCAAAGAAATGTATGATTACCGGGATTTCCGCCGTAAATACCTGTAATCCATGCAGAGCCATTAGTAAGTGTTGAATCAGTATTCGATGACGAAGTAGTTACCGACATTGCAAGTGGTTGTGTCAGTGTAACTGTAGTAGTACCCGTACAGCCATTAACATCTGATACGATAACACTAAAAGTTCCTGCACATAAATTCACTGCCGGATTTGAGGTTTGACTTCCAGCGCCAAAACTCCAAAGATAAGTATATCCTGGTGTTCCGCCTGTGGCTGTAACTGTGGCTGTCCCATTACATGCTTCATTACATGTCGGGTTTGTCGAAGTTGTTACGATAACCGTAACCTGAGAAGGAGGAGGAACAACTCCGCTGGCTGTAGCGCCACAACCATTTATATCAGTAATTGTTACAGTAACTGTTCCTGCATTCAGACCTATAACTGTACTAGTGGATGAGGTGGATGTTGTTGAATATCCGTTACTCCATAGATAAGTATAGTTTGCCGTTCCACCATTGACTTGTACAGTTGCTGTTCCATTATTTCCACCGTAACAGTTTACTCCCGTAACCGATGTAATACTTGCTGTAATGCCTCCTATATCTGTTATTGTTACACATCCTGTCGTTGTACACAGATTCGCATCTGTTACTGTTACACAGTAAATTCCAACTGTAAGATTACCTGCTGTAGAACCAGTAGCTCCTCCGTCCCATTGATAAGTATAGTTAGGAACGCCTCCATTCGGAAATGCAGTTGCTGAACCCGGTGTGCTGCAATTTGCCGGCGTCCCATTAACAGTAACGGTAAGTTGCGTTGGTTGTGTCAATGTAACACTTTCCGAAGTACTGCATCCATTATTATCAGATATATCAACTGTATGAATACCTGCACATAAATTACCGTGAGTTTGTGTTGTGCTTGAAGTAGTATTTACCGATGTGCCGTTATCCCAATTGTATGTATATGGGGAAGTACCTCCGGAAACTTGTACTGTAAAGCTGCCAATACAAATTCCGTAACAGTTAAGATTTTGACTTGATGTAACTTAAGAAGAAGGACCGCTGTTGTCAACTACATTTACAGAAGTTACCGCTGTACAACCTAAAGCGTCGGTAACAGTGACCGAATAAGAGCCAGATGGAATATTTGTAATAGGATTGTTTGTACTGCCGGTTGCCCAGAAATAAGTATAAGGGACGGTACCTCCTGAAGGTGTTACGGTTGCTGCGCCTGTAGAACCGCCGCAACTTGAATTTGTGCTGCTTGTTGTAAGTGTCATTGCAGTCGGTTGGGTAATACTTACCGACTGAATATTAAAGCACAGCGGAGCGCCTGCTCCAATATCTGTAGTAGTAACATAGTAAGTACCTGGACATAAATTTGAAATACTTTGAGTTGTCTCACCCGTACTCCACAAATAACCAAAAGGGCCTATGCCACCGCTTACAGTAACCACTTGAGCGGTACCATTACATACTCCATTGCAAGTAGCATTAATTGAAGCGTCACTAACGGTAATAGCAGAGGGTTGGGTAATAGTAGCACTTCCTGTACCTGTACAACCGAGATTATCGGTAACAGTAGCTGTATATGTTCCGGAGCAAAGATTTGTTATTGTCTGATTGTTTTGAAAATTAGACCATATGTAAGAATATGAACCGGAACCACCGGAAGGATTTGCAGTAACTTCCAACGCCACTAGTACCTGTATTTGTAAAATTAAAGCTATTTCCTGATCGACATTGATTGCCGTTATACGTAAAACCGGCGGTAACAGGTGTACTTGCAGCAACAGTAACAGAACCAGTTGCAGTACAATTATTATTATCAGTGATTGTAACAGAATAACTACCTGCTTGCAAGTTTGAAATAGAATTAAAATTTGAAACTGTATTCATAGTTATTAAACCGTTTGACCAACGAAAATCATAAGGTGAGATGCCGCCGTTAGTAATAGTAGCAGTGATAGTTCCATTGGATAAACCACATGTTGTAGCGGTTGATGTTAGGTTTACCAACATCTGTGCTGGTTGGTATATGGTCGCTGAACCAATTGTTTGACAACCTAATGCATCTGATATAGTAACATAGTAGGTCCCTGCTTGTTTGCCAAAAATATAATTTGTGGTTTCACCGGTGCTCCAATTATAGATATATGGTGAAGTTCCGTTTGAAACTGAAATAACTGCAACTGTCCCATTATCACCCCCATAACAGGAAACATTGTGTTCTAGTGTCTTGACAATTTAAAAATGAAACATTGAAAACAATTTTTTAATCCAGACCTCACAGGTTTTAGAAACCTGTGAGGTCTTAAAATTAAATTGTCAAGACACTAGCAAAGAAATACTAATAGAGTTAATTGTAAACGGGTAAGTACCCGTTACTGCAACGCCACCGGAAACACCAGTCACATACCCGCACCCCGCAACCAGATTCAAATTAAAGGAACCTGATGTTGTCAGCGACGGCGAGACATTAATTGTAAATGTATTTTCAGCAGTATCGCCGGCATTGCAGTTTATCCCGGCAACTCCGGAAAGAGTATAAGGTCCGCCGGGTCCGATAAGTGTAAAATCACAATTCTCGACAGTATTACATAAAACCGCCTCGGAAAAAGTAAAGGTTAATGACGCTGCTCCGCATGGTGGCTGTGAAACATTAGCAAGGTAAGGCTGCGCAAAAATGATGGTATTGCATATCATCAAAAACTGGATAAAAAATATTACTTTTCTCATTGTGGTAAGGTTTATAAATCATGACGCTCAATTGTCCTTGTGGACGAATTGAGGTCGCCTGACTTTCGTTTGTCCGCAGGACAACGAAACGTCATATTCATTCAAATCCTGTCCGCCTTTTTTTCAATGTGTGAATTTCCTTTTCTTTCGTTTCAACAGTAATATTTAATGTCTTTAAAAATGCAGAAGGGCATCAAATAATGTTTTGTTTTCGGTTCTGATTATGGCTTCCATAAAATGAATTTTAGAAGACAAATATAAGTCTAAAATAATAATAAAGCAAGAATTTTTAAAAAACTATTTTTTATAAGGTAACTTTTTTTGTTTAACAGGTAATGGCTCGTATTCAGGATCTTTGTGAACAAGTTCAGCATTTTTTGATTTTGCAAGACCAGCAATACAACTATCGGCAAATGAAATTTGATATTTTGCTTTCAATATACCAATGGTTTCAATTTCTGTTTCATCTAACCCGATGATATTCATTGGTAAAACTTTTATTAGGGCAATACGCTCAATCGCTGTTTCCTTGTCTTGTTCCTGCATGGTTATGTAAAACACTTCAATCAAACTTACAATAGAAATATAAATTTCAGTTCTTTTATCCATCGGTTCAACAGTAATATTTAGTGTCCTTAAAAAATGCAGAAGGGCATCAAATAATGTTTTGTTTTCAGTTCTGATTATGGCTTCCATAAAATGAATTTTAAACAACAAATATAAGTATAAAATAATAAAAAAACAAGAATTTTAGGCATTTTCAGCAATTCAGCGGCAATTTTTTGTAACTTGTAACTGTACTCAGGCAGTAGCCTGAATTACAAAGATACATAATAAAACGAAATAAGCAAGCAGATGCTGACAGGGTAAACGCATGAAATAAAATTTTTTACAGGTCGCATCTATGAGGCTTAATTTGTCAGGAATACCGTAATTTCTATAAACAGAACGTTCCTATCGGAACTATAAATATACAAAAAAATCCGTTAGGATTTAACTGTTTATAGAAAAAATGAAATCACCTGAATATTAGCTCCATCGGAGCGTTCTGACAGTTTATAAAAATTTTCATGCGTTTGTCCTGTTAGCTCCTCCCTTCATTTATTTTTGTAAAAAATAATTCATATATTTGCATAATCATTCCTTATCATCATTGATGGCGGTAATATTTATTTCTGATATAAAAAACATTTTCCTGATTATAATCATCTTTTTTTCGGGATTTGCCGGTTTTTCACAGAACCTTGTTTCAAACCCCGGATTTGAAGAATTCATCCCTCCGGCATTTGACGGGAAACAAGGGACATGGAAAAAATGTCTTTATTCAGATACACCCGATTATTTTTATGGACCTGAAGCAAAAAAAGTATTTGACAAATACGTCGGTGGAACAGTTCCTCATTCTGGAAATTCTTACATAGGCATTTTTGTGTACCGCACCAGACAGGGAAAAAAGAATGAAATACGTGAGTTTGTACAATCATCTCTTATAGAACCACTTAAACAGGATTCTATTTATGATGTTACAGCATTTGTCCTTACTGACCCGGAATCAAACATTGCCACAGATGGATTTGGCATTTACCTTACCGAAACATTGCTCACAGGAAAAAAATCAGCAGATATTTATTGCTACAAGCCACAGGTGATAAATAAAAGCGGGTATTTTTTAAAGGATCAGTATCAATGGATGAAGGTATCAGGAAGAGTCAGGGCTACAGGAAGAGAAAAAATTATCGTTATCGGTAATTTCAAACCCGATAAATTCAACTGCCTTCAGAAAATTGAAAATTCTGAAAAAAATACCAATAAAAAAAAGAAATGGTATCTCCGTAACGGGGAAGATGTGTCATATCTGTATATTGATGATGTTTCGGTTTACGCCAACGATAGCATGAATAAAAACGATATCTTATTTAAAATGCCATTGAAAGGTCCATGCCTGATATCTGTAATACAGGAAACAGGGCTTGTATTACGGACGTTTCCCAATCCTGAAAAGAATGAAGAAAACAGTCTGAGCAAAGATCCCGGTAATACAGGAGTATTTAATGACCCGGTCGTTTCCGAAGGACAGGTTTTTAATCTACACCATGTATTGTTCGAGTTTGCTAAGGATATATTTCTGTCAAGCTCTGTCATTGAATTGAATGAACTGCTGCGATTTTTGAGAGCTAATCCGGGGATTAATATTGAGATCAGGGGGCATACCGATAGTCTTGGTACAACTGAACACAATATTGAATTGTCCATTGCAAGAGCTAAGGCGGTAGAGAAGTTTCTCATTAAAAATGACATCGTCAAAAACCGGATGGAATGTTACGGATATGGAAGCTCTGTCCCGGTAGCTACAAATCAGACCGAAGCGGGAAGAAAATTAAACAGACGTGTCGAAATAATCATTACAAAGAAACAGTGAAACAATTTTTTTTCATATTAAGTATTATATGCGCCAGCGCACAGGCCATATCACAAAATTTTACAAGCTATGAAAATTGTTATGTTTCCAGTTTTATTTTTAATCCGGCTGTTGCAGGAACGACCGACAACCTGGTTGCTATTTTCTCTGTGAAAAAAACATGGATGAATATCAGTCAGGGACCGAGCACTGCCATGTTTAATATTTACGGAAAAGCATCTGATTACGGATTCTCCTCACCCAAGAAATTCATTTCAAATATCACGGCAAGAAATGCTTTCGGGTTAAGTCTGTTTTCAGATAAAAATGGACCTCTGGGAACAAACGGCATGCAACTGGCTTATGCTTACCAGGTGCCAATTGACAGACAAACCTGTCTCTCTCTCGGTATCTCTGCCAAGCTGATGCAGTACCGGCTTGACCATAATAAATTGCTTCCGCACGATTCAGGTGATCCATTAATTGGAACGGAGATGGAATCGATCTTCAGTCCAAATTTCAATGCAGGAGCCTGCCTGACCGGCTCTGATTATAATATTGGTCTGTCGCTGACAAATCTGTTAAAAAACGATTTTCGGAAGCGCGACTTTTACTACGACGAAATAATCAGGACATGTTATATTGAAGGAATATACGGATTGAAGTTGGGCAAATCAACTTCCTTATGCCCGGTTATTCTTGTCAGGATACAGGGGAACAATAGGGTCCGGTTAAATACTAAATTAAAATTTATTTACAAGGACTTTTTCCTTGTTTCTGCGGGTTGGGCATCCGGCGGCAGTTATACTCTTACCTTTGCAATGATTGTCAAAAAATACAGTTTTGGCTATACTTACGAATATGAAAGAAGCCCTCTTTATTCCTTAATATTATGACCTGATTAAAAGAAGACGAATGATAAAACGGATACCGATGTCGCTCCGTATGGGTTTTTTATTTATTGCAGGAACATGTGCAACTGTAATGTCGGGATTTTCACAGTTTATTTCAAATCCATCCTTTGAAGGCTCAATAGGGATGTCGCATGTCCCGCCTGGATGGGAAGGATGTCATCCGCTCAGCACACCGGATACACAACCCGGAGCTTGGCAATGTGTACTTTCGCCCATCAACGGACAAAGTTATTTATCTTTAGTTACCCGTGGTCCCCTTGGTTCTAATGCCTATACTACAGAAGATATTCAGACAAATTTGCTACAAACATTACTGACGAATCAATGTTATAGCTTCAAGATTGATCTTGCTATGTCGGAAACCTTTAATCACGATTCATGGGACGGGATGATTTATTATAATAATCCGGTCTCACTTACTGTCTGGGGAGGCAGCAATTCCTGCGACACTACCGTATTATTAGCTCATATAGATAGTATTGACCATACTTATTGGAGAACTTATGAATTTACATTTTTTCCCGATTATAATATCCACTTCCTTATGCTAAGGGCAAATTATACCCACTTACCTGAATATTTCGGAAATGTACTTTTAGATAATATAAGGCTCATCAATTATCTTTCGGGCGAGCTGGTTGTCATGGATACTATTGTAAACTATGGTACACCTGTTGTTCTTGCTGCACCTGCTGCCGACAGCTATGAATGGACACCGGCAACCGGTATCAGTTGCACTGATTGCCAGTTTCCGATAGCCACTCCCCCATATCCCATTACTTATTCTGTATTTGTTACACAAGCAGTCGTATGCACCCATACAGAGAAGTTTATCATAAAACTTCTGCCTTTTATCCCTAATGTGATAACTCCAAATGGCGATAGTTATAACGATTCCTTCGTTATTGATGGCCTTGAGGAAAATTCTAAACTGATTATTACCGACCGGTGGGGGAAGACTGTATTTGAAACAGACGCTTATGATAATTCATGGGACGGCACCTTTGAAGGAAATCTATTGTTGCCCGATACCTACTGGTATGTTCTGCGGTCACCTTCACTGGAAAATCCGCTGAAAGGATTTCTTGTGGTCATGTACTGATAATATCGCTATTTGTACAAATTATCCACAGTTCCATGGAAGTATTTTTGCATTATTTTACTGTCAGTATCGGAAGATAGGAATTTTTTTTTCTTAGTAATCTTATCTTTTAGAAGATATTGTCAACTTTAAATCCGTTAAAAAATAATTACCGGAACAAATCGAACTTTTTGAACTTTCATAACATAAGATTTAATGGTACACACATTTATAACTACTCAGGCAGTACTGAACTACAAAAATACATAATAAAACCAAATAAATAAGCAGATAAAATACTAAAATATTTGCATACATCAAAATTGATATATATTTGCAGAAAATTATTACAATGTCATACTGGTATTACAACTACAATTACAGGAAAGCGAGAAGACCGAAGAAAACAAGTACAACCCCGGTGCAACGAAAAAAGTTCGGTCAGACGTTCTGGGGGCAGCATTGGCTCAATTCACTAAAGGGTATTGATTACAGTAATCGCTTGCCGAGGGGAAGCGCTTATGCCAATAACGGCTCAGTGTTAAGCCACGAAATATCCGGAAATAAAATTTCGGCCAAAGTGCAGGGTTCAATGCCAAAACCATATAATGTTACGGTTGAAGTCCCTGTATTTACACAATCGGAAAAAGAAAAACTAACCGGGATTCTTACATCAAATCCCGCCTGGCTTGCAGGACTTTTAAACCGGCAACTTCCACAGGAATTACTTGCTGAGGCGCAAAAATATAATATCAAGATTTTTCCTTCCGCCTGGTCCGATTTTAAAATGAACTGCAGTTGCCCCGACTGGGCTGTACCCTGCAAACACCTTGCTGCTGTCATATATATTCTATCATCAGAGATTGACCTGAACCCGATGCTCGTTTTAAACCTTCATGAGCTTGATATTTTAGCCGAACTTAAAAAGAAGAAAATTGACGTAAGCAAAGACATTCAGGAAGAACTGCCTTCTCTTTCATCAGGAGTAAAATTTCAGAAAAAAAACCTTTTACCCGAAGCAGACAAAAGTCGGCAGTCCGCAGTCGGCAGTCCACAGTCGGCAGTCCACACACAGGAAATCAACTTTTCCGATCTGGATTATTCGCATTTGCCTGAAACAGGAGCAAGCCTGCTGAACTTGCTTTCCGAGGAAACTCCATTTTATCATAAAAACGCGAAAAATGAATTGTTGTCTTTTTTCAATTCTGTAAAAAGAGACATTAAACGTGTTCATTCAGATATCAGTGATTTAAAAGCAGAGCATCTCCGTACTTGTATTGACGCCAGGATTTATATTCCACGAAAAGAAATTAGACCTCATATTAAGCTGGTTTTCGAAAATGAAATTAAAAATTATGATCTTGGAGAACTTTCAGCATGGATGCTTAAAATTGATTTGCCTGATACTTTAAACTGGTGCTATCCCATGAAAACAATGTATGAAATGATTAATTTCAGCTCCCGCCTCATTTCTTCGGGTAACACGATTCCTCAATTGGTAACGCATAATAATACTGCACGCTTTATATGGTTTCCGCTTATCCAAAATCAAACCGTCAAACAAATCCTTGACAAATTCAATATGGCTTTTCCTTCTCATGCGCTGCTATTCGAAGGAGAAAAACCTGAAGAAACCGGATTTCCAGAAATAACAAATTCAGGGCTTATCTGCGCCTTATTCATTACATCATTTATCCGGGTGATGAATGAAGATGAACATAAGAAAGGCAAGTCTGATGTACTTCTATCCGCATTTTCCGGGTTTGACTCCGAGCTTCTATCCGACTCGTCTGTTGCAAATGCGATGCAGCTTTGGCTGAAAAAACTGCATGTGGCAAAATCGCGTTTTACACCGGTGCTGCAGGTGGAAGATAAATATCCCGAATTCAGAGTGTCGCTTCTGATTGATGATAAAGAGCGAACCGATACACCCCCGGTAATATTTAAAAATTTCTCCGAAGACAAGCGGTATCAGGATGAAAAAATGGGAGTATTGAAAAACCTGATGCTTCTGGGCAATCATTTTAAGCAATTGTCGGAGCTTGTTAATAACACTAAGAAAAAATATCTGAGCTATTCTACAAACGAATTTACCACCCTGCTGTTTGGGATGCTCCCTGTAATGAAATTATTGGGGGTGGAAGTATTATTGCCAAAAAATATGGCAAAAGTCACTGCACCGAAACTTTCACTCATGATAAAAAATAAAAGTGGAGAAAAACCCCGAAGCTTTTTAGACCTTTATGAAATGCTTGGCTTCGACTGGCAGATTGCTGTGGGAGATATGCTGATGGATAAAGAAGAATTTTTTAAGCTGCTCGGAAATTTCACAGGTCTGGTTAAGCTCAAAGACAGGTTTGTTATGCTCAGTCCGGAAGAACTGGAAAAACTTAAGAAGCAACTTTCCAATCCTCCACACCCTGATCACAACGATACTGTCAGGGCATTATTGTCGGAAGACTATGACGGCGCTCCTTTGGGTATTGATCCGAAATTGACGAAACTTATAAAACAATGGACAGGACCGGGAAAAGAATCTCTCCCTGAAGAGTTAAATGCCACGCTCAGACCTTACCAGGTTCGCGGATACGAATGGTTATACAAAAACTCAAAACTTGGCATCGGCAGCATTTTAGCGGATGATATGGGGCTGGGAAAAACCCTTCAGGCAATTGCTTTTATGCTGAAATTAAAACAAAACGGGGAATTACAAAAGAAAAAAGCGCTTGTTATTGCTCCTACTACTCTGCTCACAAACTGGGCAAGAGAAATTGATAAATTCACCGGCTCGCTTTCGCATTTTATTTATCATGGTCAAAAACGAAACAGTGATGAGTTTTCGGGGTATGACGTGATTCTCACTTCCTATGGTATGCTGCGCAGCGACCTGGCGAGCATGACCGTCAGAAGCTGGAATCGTTCCGGAAAATTACGGCTCCTTTTATCATGCGGCGGCTTAAAAGTGATAAGTCAATTATTTCCGATCTTCCCGATAAAATTGAAAACAATGTAGTCGCTGCACTCACAAAACAACAGGCGGCGCTTTACAGTTCCGTTGTAAACGAGTGCATGGAACAGATAGAAACCAGCGATGGAATTCAACGCAGAGGCATGGTTCTGAAAATGATGACCGCCTTGAAACAAATAGGGAACCACCCTGCCCAATATCTGAAAAATAATAAATTCAATGCGGAAGAAAGCGGCAAATTGCAGCTTCTTTTTGACCTCGTAGAACCCATGCTGGAAACCGGAGAAAAGCTACTTCTGTTTACTCAATACAAGCAGATGGGAGATATTCTTTTTAAAGCGCTTGAAGAAAAGTTTCACTCTACTCCTTTATTTTTACACGGCGAGCTCAGCCGGAAAAAACGGGATGATATGGTAAATGCTTTTCAAAACTATAAGCACAACAACATTTTCATATTGTCTTTGAAAGCGGGCGGTACCGGGTTGAACCTGACTGCCGCTACCAACGTGATTCATTACGACCTGTGGTGGAATCCGGCTGTGGAAAACCAGGCGACAGACCGCGCATACCGCATCGGGCAGCATAAAAATGTTATGGTTTACCGGCTTATCAACAAAGGCACTCTCGAAGAACGCATAGATGATATGATACGTTCGAAAAAACAGCTCGCTGAAATGACCGTCAATACAGGTGAAAAATGGCTTGGCGACCTTAGCAATAATGAACTGAAAGATATTGTGGCACTATCAAAAGAACAATAAGAGGATTTTATCATAGTTTTTTCAAACCGAAAAAATCTTATTTAATCATAAAAATCAGCGTTATCTGCTTTCCATTGTATTTTGACATGTAACATTAAAAGCAGGTAATGCCTGCTTTTTTTGTTTACTGAAACTAAGCTACAGGGTGATGTTCATGGAATTTTTTAAGCCGGTGCTCAAGTTCGTTATAATCGTCTTTCCGGATTCGTGATACACAAGCCCGGAGCCCTTCAAGCCGGGTGCTTCCGGTAATGGTTAGAGCAATGGCGCTTATACCATAATATAATAATTCTTCGAGGAGCTGTTCGCCGGTAAATCCGGGATAGGAAAATGTGAAAAAGAAGCCATCGGCAATCGGGCGGTCAATATCTTTATCGTAAACAATTTTAAAGCCGTTGTCGGTAAAAAGTCTTTTCATGACTTTGGCTCTCTCGCCATATTCCCTGACCGGCTCCAAAAATTTATAAGTGCCGTCGTTTGCCGCTTTCAGCATGGCGGCAAGTGCGTATTGAGCTGAATGACTTGTTCCGGATGAAAGTGAATATAATGAGCCGTATATTGTTGCATGTCCGAATTGGTCAGACGTAAAAAAACGCTTCAGGTTAGGAAATTTTCTATTAAATAGTTCATCGGAAATGACTATGCACCCCACCCTTTGTCCTGCATAGCTGAACACTTTGGAACTCGAAATCAGCAAAATAAAGTTATTTGTATATTGTGAGACCGACGGCTGGTATGGAGGCTGGCCGGGGAGCGACATGTCTGTCCTGAAATCCATAGCAACATAAGCAAGATCTTCGATAACCACAACATCGTATTTATTGGCCATGTCGCCTATTATTCTGAGTTCATCATCGGTGAAGCATATCCACGACGGATTATTCGGGTTGGAATATATCATCGTGGATATATTTCCTTTTGACAGATATGTTTCAAGTTTTTGTTGCAACTTTTCTCCTCTGAAATCATAGACATCGAATGACACGAATTTAAAGCCCAGCACCTTGTGTTGTTGTTTATGTACAGGGAAACCAGGGTCAATGAAAAGAGTAGTATCTTTTTTTACCTCGCGGCGGCATGCAACGAGGAACGAAGCTATGCTTCCCTGCATTGAGCCGACAGAAGGAATACAACATTGTGGAGATACATCGGTATTTATGAATAATTTAATAAAACGCGAAACTTCCTGTTTAAGTTCCTCAATTCCTTCAATCATCGGATATTTGGCAGCTACGCCTCTTTTTAACGCGTCAATTTCTGCCTGTGTGCCTATCTCAGAAGGGGGCAGCCCCGGTACACCCATTTCCATCCTGATATACCGTTTGCCTGATGCTTTTTCAATTTCATTGACCAGCTTCACTATCCGGCGGATAGTGGCTTTGCCTATGCAGGATAGCCCGCTTGCTTCAATTTTCGTTTTTACAATTTGGTAATCAATAGGCGTATCTTTCATGTTGTTTCAAAATGTTATAAACCTCACAGGTTTCAGAAATCTGTGCGGTTTGCCATATTACTTTAAAAAATTCTATCTGTTTATTGCTTTATAGCAAGGGCATCAGCAACATATACACCTTGACCTTCGGGCAATACCAGTAAAGGATTGATATCAAGTTCTGCAATTTTGTCTTCCAGTTCAACGGCCAAACGGCTTACATTAACAAGCACATCGGCAATGGCCATAATGTCGGCTTTAGCCCTCCCTCTGGCGCCGGCAAGCACTTTAAAGCCCTTTATCTCCTTTATCATCTCTATGGCTTCTTCAATAGTAACAGGCGCTATACGAAGGGAAACATCTTTGAGTATCTCTACAAAAATGCCGCCAAGCCCGAACATGACAACAGGTCCGAATTGTGCATCGTTATTAATACCCACAATGACTTCGGTACCTCCGCTGATCATTTGCTGTACCAATACCCCGTTTATTCGGGCTTTGGAATTATAGCTCCGTGCATTTTTCAGCACTTCACGATATGCCGGTATCAATTCACTTGTATTTTTAATATTAAGCTTTAATCCGCCGGCTTCGGTTTTATGAAGTATGTCGGGAGAGTCAATTTTTACTGCAACAGGATATCCGATAGCAGATGCAATACCGACGGCTTTTTCTTCCGAATCGGCAATTTCCTCTTTTGTAACCGGAATACTGTATAAAGCCAGCAATTCTTTACCCTGATGCTCGGTAAGACTTTTTTCTTTATCTGTTAAAAAAGATATGGCTGATTCACGTGTTTTTATTGCATCCTTTTCGATAAAACCGGTATTTGCTGCTAAAGTTCTTTTTCTGAAATCGGTATATTTCATTAAGGCGCCCATTGCCCGCACAGCTCTGACCGGTGATTTAAAGTACTGAATGCCTCCGTCGGATAAAATCTTCAGGTTATCGCCGACGAGCTTATCGCCTGTTGTCCATGCTACAGTAATCGGTTTTGTTGTGAGTCGTGAGATTTTTACGATATCTTCAGCCATCCGGCGTCCCGATTCTCCTGTAATCTGTGTAACAACAATAACCAAAGCATGAATTTCCGGATTTTTTACCATTATCTGAAGCACTTTCATAAAATCTTCAGCTTCATTAATAACCTGAGCGGTCACATCAACAGGATTCAGAGCCGAGCCATAAGGAGGAATAACTTCCATAATGGCTTTTCTTGATTCGGGGTCCATTTCAGGAATAGTTAATTTCATATCGGTGGCTTCGTCAGCCATCAGTATTCCAGCGCCGCCGGATGTTGTTATAAGCCCCACTCCTTTCCCTTGGGGCAATGCGGGTATCCTTTGCATGAGTGCGGCAATATCAATCATGTTTTCTATGTCATTGACCCTGATAATTCCTTTTTGTCTGAAAAATGCATCACACACAGCGTCGGAACCGGTAAGAGAAGCGGTATGGGAACAAGCCGCTTTTTGTCCTATTTCAGAACGGCATGCCTTTAAAGCGACAATAGGTTTGCCTAATTCCAGTGCGCGGTCAGCGATTCTGATAAATTGCTTTCCGTTTTTAATGCCTTCCAGATAGCTGATTATCATTTTCGTATCAGCATTCTCCAGCATGTATTCCATAAAATCGAGAGTATGAAGGTCAACCTCGTTACCTGTGCTGGCAACATAGCTGAAGCCGACGCCGGCTTCCTGGGCAAGACTGAAAATGGAGTAGCCCAGGGCGCCGCTCTGTGTAACATAACCTATAGGTCCGGAATTGAGGGGCTTTACTCCAAGGGAAGCGCTGAACCCGCCTATAACACGCTCTTTCAGACTGACAGAACCCTGGCAGTTAGGCCCGCAGATTCTCATTCCGGATTTTTCCGCAAGCTCAGCCATCTGTTTTTTCTTTTCTTTTCCCTCCTCACCGGATTCGGCAAAACCGGAAGCAAAGATGGTGGCAAATTTCACCTTTTTTTCCACGCATTGTTTTAACGCAGGAAGGACATATCTGAAATTAACAGCCAGAAGGGCAAGATCAACAGGTTCTGGTATTTCAAGAACACTTTTATAACATTTAAGTCCTCCAAGAGTATCATACTTTGGATTTACAGGAAATACTCTGCCTTTGTAATCGTGTTCTATTAAAAAATGCAGGGGTTTCCCGCTGATACTGGCAAAATTTTCTGAAGCCCCGATAATTGCAATGGACCGTGGGCTGAGAAAAAATTTTAAATCGCTGATTTGTGAATTCATAATTTTATGTTGTGATTAAAAAAACTTTCATTGCACTGCAAATTTATTCATTTTTGAAAGTTTCAATGCTTCTTTTCTTTTTTCCCTGTATTTCAGGACGTATTGGTACGGATAATATGCTGTAATAAGTTTCCATTTTTTTGAGTTTGTAAATATATTAAATAATAATATCTTTGTTGCATAATGCAAAATTTAGATTTGGACCAAATAAAAGAAGGATTACCAGGAATATCACCAATATTTGGTAGTTTCTTATCAGAAGCAAGTTTAGTCTGTTTAGATTCTCAATGTCATAAATGTGGGGTAGGATTAGCTATTTATGGGGCTTATGAAGATAAGTATAGTTTAATTTGGACAGATCAAATTACAGAACAAATTAAAGCTACTGTCTTGACAATTTAAAAATGAAACATTGAAAACAATTTTTTAATCCAGACCTCACAGGTTTCTAAAATCTGTGAGGTCTTAAAATTAAATTGTCGCAACACTACTTATAAAGATGAAGTAGAAACAACTGAATTTGGAGCTTGCTGCATAGCAATTTTATTAGCTATAAATCTAACAGAATACACAATAATTGAAAAATCTGTAAGAAAAACCGGTTTTGATTACTGGCTTGGATATAAAAACGATAATGAACAATTACCATTTCAAAAAAAAGTAAGATTAGAAATATCAGGTATAAGAAAAGGAGATATAAATACTGTAAAACATCGTGTTAAAGAGAAACTATATCAAACTGATAAATCAGATAATTTAGGAAAACCAGCATATATTATTGTTATAGAATTTAGTAACCCTTTAGCTAATTTTGTGATTAAATAATGGAAGTAAATAAATTACATAATGAAGCAATGGAGCTGGCAGAGCTAGCTTTTATAAAAAAATTTAATAATGATATTGAAGGTGCTAAATTGTTATTTAAAAAAGCTTTTGAAATTGAAAAAGAAATAGCATTATACACTCATAATAATAATTTAGAAGAACCTTCACGCTCAGTTTTACTAAGAAGTGCAGCCTCTTTAGCTATAAATAGTGGAGAATTAAGAGAAGCAGAAAAATTAATTGCACTTGGTTTATCAGAAGAACCTCCATTTGATATAGCAGAACAATTAAGAAACTTACTTGAAGAAGTAAACTTTGAAAGACATTTAAAATTAAAAGGTATTTCAATTGATATGAGCGAAATACAACTTACAGTTGTCGGTCCAGATGTTGGATTTGGAATGATAAGGAGTGATGAATTTTTAGACAGAATAAATACATTTGAAAAACTTACCCAAAGAACAGCAGAAAGAAAATTAGGAAAACCATTTAGGGAAAAAGGTATTAGTAAAGAAATCAAAAAAAATTTTATACCTTATTTATCTGTTCCAAGAGCTGCTAGTTTTGCAATTACTATTAAATTTGGGAAACCCGATTTTCAATTAAAAATACCTGGGACAGAGAACGCCATTGAAATTATTGAAGATATATTAAACGGAATAGAAATGTTAAATAATTCAAACGAAGAATTATTAAAAGAAAAGATAAAGGATGAGGCTTATTATAGAAATTTTACAGCTTATGCAAAAAAACTTGCACCAGATGGTGAAAAAATAAAAATAGTTGGGTTTACAGTAACAAGAGATGGTAAAGAAAAAATATTTTCATTAACAAGAAAAAAAGTGAATTATCAATATTAACTCCTATAGAAGAAGTATCAAAAGAAAAAAAGAAAGATAAAGAAAAAATAGAAGTTACCGGTCAATTATCATATGCAGATGCTAAGCAGAAAAAAATTAAAATTACCGATAAAACAGATAAAGAATACACTATTAAAGTACCTGAAGGTTTAGGTGATATTGTGAGATCATATTGGGAAGATTTTGTTATAATAAAAGGGACTCTTATTAGAAAAACAATTCTTCTTGAAGACATTGATAAAACGGAATAAATAATGTAGCTTATAAATCATTTTATTTCAAATTTAGTATATTCCTCCTAACCCATTATTTTTCCCCCTCCACAATTTTTATCTCTTCTTCTGTCAATTTATAAAGTTTGTAAACCATCTCATGTATTCGCTTTTCTAAGGTGCTTGTGTCGGCTTCGTGGTTTTGGGCTTTGGCGGAAAGGATTTTGCAAATTTACTATTTTAATTTTTTCAGTTCTTTATCAAAATCACTTTCAATCAATTTATCCTGCACGATACGATATTTTTCAAACTCACTTTCTGCAAGAGCCAATGCAACTTCGTGTGAAACTTTGCCCGGATGTTTCAAAACAGCTTCCTCATTAAACTGTAAAAATGCATCTAATTTTAACACCCAATCTTTCATAAACATTACTACACCTTTTTGGGCTCCTTTTGGTGCGTTCTTCCATGTAGTCAAACCCATATTTTCTTTAGAACCGTCAACTCTTGCCGCTATTATTTCAGCGGCTGTTTGTCCTGTTATTGCCCAATGCAGTTTGTTTTGAACCGTTGAAAAAAAATCTTTGGTGGTCTGGGTATTTACATTATAATCGGCACTGCATTGTGAATATATATCTGTAATTTTTTGATAGAATCGTCTTTCGCTAGAACGGATATCGCGAATACGAGCCAATTGCTCTTCGAAATAATCTTTGCCAAAAATATTATTCGGATTTTTCAACCGTTCATCATCCATTGTAAACCCTTTGATGATGTATTCCTTTAATCGTTCGGTAGCCCAAATACGAAATGCCGTTGCCTGATTACTGTTAACACGATAACCAACTGAAATGATAGCATCAAGATTGTAGTATTTAACTTTTGTTTCCTGCGTTTTTCCTTGTATCGCACCGTGTTGTGTGGTATGTTCCAAAATGGAACTAACCACTTCTTCCTCCAACTCTCCTGTTTCAAAAATATTTTTCAGGTGTTTGGTTACAGCAGGTCTTTGCACCCCAAACAGATCCGCTATCTTTTGTTGTGTAAGCCAGACGGTTTCGTTTTGCAAATAAATTTCAACCTTCACTTTTTCATTAGGTGTGGTGTAAAGCAAAATTTCGGTGCATCCTTCTTTTACCGGTTTTTGTTTTTTAGCCATTGTCTATCTTTTATTTTCAATAATTTTTACTTCCTCCACCTCCTGCATTTTTTCCATTGCTACACTTACCGGATGCTTAGGGTCTGATAATTCTTTGTAAACTCTTTCTATGGTTTGCAGTTTCTTTTTATCGCTCCATTCTTGTTTTAATTCCGGCAGGTTGTTGATGTGTTTCTGCACCTCGCAGCCGGGTTGCTTTTATTTCGTCTGGTAAATATAATTCATATACCATTGCATCGAACAGGCGTATAAAGAAAACCAAGGCGAAATTTTCATTAGATAATTTTTTAAGTTTTAAAACATATTCAGCAATTGTGATGAAAAAAGTTTCTTGTGGTATAAGTATTGGTAAATTTATAAGTTATTCAATTTTTACTTGATTAAATAATCAATTTATTTATCCTACTGATGTTTCTTGAACAAAGGGTTTAACGTTATTCTTTTTTGCATAATCTTCAATCAATTCTGCTTCACTTAAATCAACATATTGAAACAAATTTGATTTTTTTATATTATTCCAAATATCATGTTGTTTTGAAAAATTCTTATTAGGTTCTTTTGAAATAATAAATTGTTTGGCTCTATCAATAGCATTTTTTAGTATTAACAAGTTAGTAATATCATTTTGTATATAATAAGGATTTTTTTCAAAATCAACCGTTTGTGCAAATACTTCTATTTCATTTTTTCCCATCATATCAACTTTTACAGGCATTAATAAATTTGGAATATCATTAAAAGTAACTTCTCTTTCAATATTAAAGTAGGGTTCTAACTTTGGATAATAGTCAATTTTGAAAGTTTCAATGCTTCTTTTCTTTTTTTCCTGACTTTCAATAAATGCATATTCATCAACAAATTTTTCAAAAAGGATTTTAAAGGTTTTTTCATTTGCAGGCGCTTCTATAACTTTTGGTCTGGAAAATGTAAGTAAATTGTTATTGTATTGACTTATATATTCCAAATAGCTTTGACTAAAATAATTTGATTCACTTTGAACTTCTGAAAATAAAAGATTATTGCATTTTTGTAATTTGTCATTTTCGTTAATAGCGGTTTGTTCTATATTTCGCAAAGATTCTTTTAAAAATTTAAAAGCACTATCAGACATTAGCTCTTTTAATAATGAAATTTTATTTTTTGAAATATTAAAAAATATTTTATCTCTACTGATTAATAAAAAACCAACAGATAATTTTTCCTGTATTTCAGGACGTATTGGTATGGATAATATGCTGTAATAAGTTTCCATTTTATTTTCTGTTTAGAGTTAATTGTAAATATTCTAAAAAAGTATGGTAACAAGTTTTTATCCAATCTGTATTGAATAAATATTGTTGTAATAATTTATTTGTTATTGATTTGTCAATTAACCAATCAACAGGAACATATTTTAATATTTTATTTAACTGGTTATTACAATTTTCAATACAAAGATAATACATATTTTCCAGTTCATTAAAAAAATCCTGATTGGTTAATTCTTTTATATTAAATAATCTTGTAAGTAAAGGTGTATTAATCAATGTATCATCAATAGTAATTTCCACTAATCCATGATGTAGATTTCCTGTATTAAAAACAGTTTCGTGATCAATTGGTACAAATTGGTTATTATTTTCAACATCAATCATCAGGTTATAATTATTATAATTTCTGTCCTCATTGCTAATCCAAATATCAAATAAAGCAATTTTCAAAAAATCTGTTTTATTTATGTATTTTTTCTTTTGCTGATAATCCATTTCATTAAGGAACTTGTCAACTTCTTTATATTTTTTGCTGTGTAATGATCCAAAACAAGTACAATCAAAGTAATAAGGTTGTAAATTGAGTTGTGGAATAATATGCTCTTTTTTTACTTTTACGAATACAAAATCAGGAACTTTTATATTCCATAACTTAAGAAAAGAAGCTGCAATATATTCATTAAACAGCTTATTAGCTGTTCCTTTACTTGTATTATATTTACAAACATAAAAGTTAAAATCATTGCACAAAACTAATACAGGGCGACTACCCTTTGTAGTATATACATTTTCAGGATCAATAGATGTTATACTTGTAAGATTTTTCATTCTTTATACTATTTCAAATTTAGTATATTCCTCCTAACCCATTATTTTTTCCCCTCCACAATTTTTATTTCCTCCTCCGTTAATTCATAAAGTTTATAAACCATTTCATCTAATTGCTTTTCTAATGGGCTGGTATTGTTATCTTCTTTTTTTTCTGTTACAATTTTATTAACCAATGCAATAAATGATTGCTGCAATTTAATGTCAACTTGCTTAATTGGTAGTTCTTTGAATTCCGTCACTTTTATTTGAGGAAACAAATCATCAAATTCATTTGCCTTGACACGAAAATACCATGCTAATAAACGGGAATTAAGTAATGCAAGAAGATATTGAGTAGTAATAGCTTTCCCCTTTTTAACTTTAGCAATGTAAACAGATTGGTCAGCTACATTTTTGTTATTTACAAATGCTGCATACAAAGTTTTCCCAACTATTTTTCTCAAATAGATTCTCTCACCCTCAAAGTATTTCCACTCACGGGGTTCGGCTAACCAATCGCCCCAACTAACATACTCATCAGATAATTCAAATCTGAAAGCGAAAATATTTTTGCCCCTAACTTCTCTGAAATATGTTTCATCAATTTTCTTTAAAGAGTGATAACTTCTTTCATTATAATCTCTTTCTGTTTGGTAACCTTTACCAAATTTGCTTTTCCCATAACCATCTTTTCTATAAGCATGGACACCTCTATTAACATCACATATTTCACTTACAGGAACAGTTCCAGAACTTATTTTATTCAGAAGTGAACGAGAACCTTCACTAATTCCAATGTCAAGAATTTGTTTTTCATTTTGTTTATAAAAATCTTGTTCAACTTCATATAATGCTGTGTGATGCCAATCCCTGAATGAGCCGATTTTAATTTTGTTTTTCGGTTTTGATTCTCTTTTACAAATAATGATTGTTGTATCAACTACTGATGTTAAAAAAACATCATCAGGCATTAAAAGAATTTCGTTGATTGAAGTTTTTTCAAGAAGAAATTTTCTGATTTTTGTGAGGTGAATATTTGCAAGCCATGTATTTGGCATAATGTAGCTTATTGTTCCACCTTGCTTGAGAGTGTTTATTCCTCTTTCAGTAAATAGAATATAGGTGTCAAGTTGATATTCTGCTGTTTCATATTTTTTGTTGAAATATTTTTTGTCTTGCTCAGATAATAAACCACTTTTCCCTGCGATGTAAGGCGGATTTCCAATTACGACATCAAAAACACCATCATTACAGGTTCGTGGTGGTTTTAATTCTTTACTTACCTCATCAATTTTCTTATTTAACTCTTTAATGCTCTTATTCAAAGCATTAACAAAATAACTAACATCAAACGGTTCTTTAACAACATTATTTACATCGTTTTCTATTATGCCAACTATATCAGTAATTCTATTTTTAATGTTTTCTAACTCTTGTTCAATAATGTTTATTTGCAGGTGAGCAGATACAAATCGAAGTTTTAAAATTGTGTCAATTTTATTTGCCCCTAATGCAAGGTTAATGGTTTGAATTTGTTTGTTGACAGATTCTATTTGTTTGTTCAATATTGTTATTTCATCGCTTTGATAATTGTTCTTATTGGAATTTGGGGTCAATCCAAACATCCATTCGGGGTCAAACCAGTTTACAAAAGTGTTTTGGTCGTAAGGGTCAAAGGCGACAATTTGTTTTGCTACTGTAGTGTTCCATCCGTCGTTTACCAGGAGTATTGAAATTTCTTCCCGAAGTTTTTTATCCTGCTTCTGATACTGTAATTTTTCTTTGCGCGTTGTAGCTGAAAAATATTTATGGCGGAGTTCTTTAAGTTCGTTTTCTTTCTTTTCTATATCGGGATTTCGTAA
>JACQWN010000009.1:19787-20441 GCA_016209245.1 Bacteroidia bacterium | reverse complement strand
CAATGAAGCAGTGATACTTGTGCTGCTTATCATCGGAACACCAATTCCGAATTTGAAATAAAACTGTGAGTTTTGAAACCGTGCTTTCTTGTCGGTTTTGTAATGTTTCACTGCTTCTTTACTCCAATTCATAAACCAACTATCGGGCTTCAAATATTTTGTGTTACCACCTTTCACAATTGGAAGAAAATATTTTTCCCCATCAATACCGTCAAGAATATTTGAGATGTTTTGATAATCTCTGTTCATTGAATTGTGGTCAACCAAATTATAATTCTTTCCATTCTTCAAGTCAGTACTAATTACTTGCAAAAATGTTTTGTCGTCTCCTGAATAAAAACCTGTAACACAACTGGCAATGTCACCAACTTTTAGTTTAGTGTTATTGATTGACTGAATGATTTTAGAATTGTCAGCGATTAAAAAAGCATGGTCAGGGTTTGCAAGAACCTCACTTTGCAGAAAAGAAAATATTTTAAGTTGTTTGTTTGTTGTATCTGCAAGTTGTTCAACATTTGCAAAACCATTCACAACTATAAACTGATTATTTAGATTATCATTTTTGCATTCAGATTTTTTAAGTGTGATTATTGAAAGGTTGGCATAGCCAAAATTTACTCCAGGAAAAAATGAAGAAGGGAACAATGGTAACTC
>JACQWN010000009.1:0-19739 GCA_016209245.1 Bacteroidia bacterium | reverse complement strand
TTGTTTTGTGCATGTGTAAGTTCAGGTAAGTGTCTGGAATGATGAAAGATAAAATTCCCCCATCTTTTAAAAGTTCCATACATCTGAAAAGAAACAAAGTATAAGTTTCTTTGGCGTAAAGATTCGGAAAAATATTTTTCAGCTTATTTCTTTTGTCGTAGTCCTGCCAAGCACCATAAGGCGGATTAGCAATTATCTTATCGTAAACTCCACCAAAATTTGAATTAAACATTAAATCGTTGTCAAGTAATGTGTCGCACTGGCGAATGCGAACAGTAGAATATTTTGCAAACTTGTTTTGCAAAATATTAAATGCCGATTCATTCAATTCGCAAACATCAATGTTTGCAAATTCATTTGAATCTAAAATCGCTTCAATAAAAACTCCATCACCACCGCAAGGTTCAAATATCTTATCGTCATTCTTCAATGACAATTTGCTCACCATGTAATCAACAATTGGAGTTGATTTAGTGTAAAATGCCTGATATTTTTTTGCTTCCTGTATCATTACCATATCAAGTATTGGTCAAGATTATTTTGTTTAAAATACTTCATCGTTTGGGCTTTAAAATCATCTTCCCAATTCACATTTGTTTCAATCCAATTTTTTATATTAAAACCTGAATATTCTTTCATTTTATTATATGCTTCGCTTCCACTGTATGCGTCCCAAATTCCAGAGTTCTTTAATGTTTGGAAATAATGATTGTTGTCGTCTGCTCTGACGAAAATCATGCATTTGTAATTCTCTTCAAGATTTTTGTAAATGCTTGCTACAAGTAATAAGCGATTGGTATTTCCTTTCTCGTTTGAGCCAAAACCGCTTTTGAAATCAACAACAAATTTTTGGTTGTTGGAAATAAAATGAAGGTCTAATTCAAGTTTGATTTCACCAGATGTTACAAGTCCCCAAACTTTGTGATAGTATTTTTTGAGTTGGTCCTTTTCTTTAGCAGAAATTTTTATTTTGTCAATGTAGGTTTCAATTTCATTTGCCAATTTTTGTTTTACTTCTGAAAACAAAGGCGGAATGAAAAGTGAAAAATTATTTGTAGGGCAGGAGAAACAAAGCTTGCAAAATGGTTCCCATAATTCTCCAATCCTTCTTGAAAAAGTCATATACTCATACTGCCATACATCGTTTCTTGTTTCCAACATTACGATGTAATTGGAATATGTAATCATTAATATACATTCTAACTTCTCTTTATTAGTCCAGTTTTCTGTTTCTGCTTTTTGCAGAAGTGTTGCAATAAGATTGTCTTTGGTTTCAATCAGTGATTTGTTGATGGCTGACACTTGTTCTTTGAATTGAGTATTACCGTAAGTGAGTTTTATCTCACTTAAAAATTCTTCGGCTCTGTTACGGAAATAGTTTAACAGTGCGGATTTTTTACTCTTAAGTGTTTTGTCTATTTTCATTTTTCGCTTTGTTGTTTATGATATTTGATTTTTTGTTCAGCAACTTTTAAAATTTCAATTCCATTTTCTTCGTCAAGAAGTTGATAGGTTATTTTGTCACTTAGGTAATGAACTTTTAATACAGATATTTCAATGTTGAAAATTTTAGAAAGTCCTTCAATTATTTGCTCGTTCGCATTGCGTTCGTTCTTTTCTATTTTGCTCAAAGTAGAGGTATCAATATCTAACTCTGCCGCCACTTTCCGAAGTGGTAAATTTTCTTCTTCTCTGAGCTGTCGGATGTATTCTCCGAATGTTATGTTTGCTATCTTGGACATTTTATGTTTAAGCAAATATTGTCCAAAAATAATTAAATAATTACATTAAACCAAAATTTCTAAATAAACTTATCAACAACAATAAATGTATTGGCAAAATTATACTCTTTTGCAAGTTTTGATTTTTGTGTCGGCATTGTGGGACTTGCAAATGTGTGTAATGTGGGTCGGCAATGAGTGTCGGGCAGTCAGTCCATTTGTCAAATTTTCCATATCAAATTTAATATTAATTTACAAAATTAAAGATTATAAACATTCTTCATAATTATTGACTGGAATATCAAAAAAATGTGTAAATTTGTATATTATTAATTCAAAGTAACTATTCTTATGAAACGTATTTTTTTCTATTTCATTTTATTCGCTTCAATAAATTGTATAGCTCAGAATGTTGGTCAAAAGGGCGATTCGATTGTCAACTTTATTGACATAAGCGGGATGAAGCAAGGTTACTGGAAGAAAACTTACGATAACGGTAAAACAAAATATGAAGGATATTTTGTTAATGACCGGCCTGTCGGAGAATTTAAGAGGTATTACGATAACGGGAAATTAAAAGCATTGCTTAATTATGATTGTACCGGAAATAAAGCCAAAGCGATTATTTTTTGGGATAATGGGAAAAAGATGGGTGAAGGTAATTTTGTTAATGAGCTAAAAGATAGCATTTGGAAATTTTACGGAACCGACGAAATGCTGATGGTTGAGGAATGTTATAAAATGGGTGTGCCGGATGGAATGTCAATATCATATTACAGAAACAATAAACATAGTCAGGAACAGGAATGGAAAGACGGGAAAAAGCATGGGATATGGAAGCAATATTTTGAAACAGGTAATATCAGAATTGATGCACAATATGATAATGATGAGCGTAACGGCGCTTTTATTGTTTACTTCGAAAATGGAAAACCATATTGCAAAGGTATTTATAAAAACGGACTACGTGAAGGAATCTGGGAGTTTTATACAGCCATTGGAGATATCAATAGCCGGATTGAATATAAAAATGGGAAACCCACAGATCCTGAAGTTGAAAAGAAAATATCCGATGAATTAAAGAAACTTTTTGAAGAAAGTAAAGGAAAGTTTCAGGAACCATCGGAGAATGATTTTTACAGAGATAAGTTTATCGGGGAATAATTAGGAATATAGTTGCAATTGTGGAGACATACGGCTGTATGTCTTGTCTTTACAATTACAACTATTTTTTATTTATATAATATGATACATTCAAAAGTCTTGGTTGCAATGAGCGGAGGCGTTGATAGTTCAATGGCTGCATTGCTCCTTCACGAACAGGGGTACGATGTAATTGGTGTAACAATGAAAGTCTGGGATTATTCTCTCGTCGGTGTTTCACCTAAAGAAACCGGCTGCTGTAACCTTGATACAATAAATGATGCTAGAAATCTGGCTGTGCAAGCAGGTTTTCCGCATTATATTATTGACCTTACAACAGAATTTTCAACTTATGTTATTAGCAATTTTATCAGTGAGTATCTTAGCGGGAGAACCCCTAATCCATGTATAATATGCAATACTAAAATTAAGTGGGAGGCATTATTGAAAAAAGCAGATGCCCTTAATTGCGAATATATTGCTACCGGTCATTATGCACGTCTCAGAGAGGAAAACGGAAGATTTGTCATTTCTAAAGGAGCTGATAAAGAAAAGGACCAGTCTTATGTATTATGGGGATTAAGCCAGCAAGCTCTGAAAAGGACACTTTTCCCGCTTGGTGAATTTACAAAGCAACAAATCAGGCAAATTGCCATTGAAAAGGGTTTCAATAATCTTGCCATGAAAAAAGAAAGTTATGAGATTTGTTTTATACCGGATAATAATTACAGAAATTTTCTGAAAACTTTAGACGGGAGCTTAGAATCCCGGTTAAATGGAGGAAATTTTATCAGCTCCGATGGAAAAGTAATTGGGAAGCATAAGGGCTATCCCTTTTATACTATCGGTCAGAGAAAGGGTTTGAATATTGCCATGGGGTATCCGGTTTATGTGCTTGAAATAAATCCTGATACAAATATTGTAGTTCTTGGCCGTCAGGAACAATTGAAAAAGAAAGAATTAACAGTAAAGGATATTAACCTCATCAAATATGCAAATCTACCTGCTCATCTTGTTGCATGCAACGTCTCTACTCCGCCGACCTGTTTAATGTCCTTTACTAACAGCCCGTTTCATTCTTCTTCTAATATTAGCTTGGACTACATAATAATCAATGAGTGGTGCAAAGACATTCATAAGAAGGATGGCGAGCATGACTCCTTCCGGATATGCCGGATTTAGAACTCTAAACATGATGGCAAGCAAGCCGGTTAAAAAGCCGTAGATATATTTTCCGGTATTTGTTTGAGCTGCGGTGACGGGATCGGTTGCCATAAATACCGCTCCGAAAGCGAAGCCACCCATCAGCCAATGCTGCCATGCAGGAATCCTCATATAATCGTTTACAGCGAAAATATTAAAAATTAATCCCATGACAAGTCCGCCGGCAAAAACCGATAACATAATACGCAAACTTCCTACACCTGTATAAATCAGAATTAATGCACCGATTAATATAGCGATTTTAGAAGTTTCCCCGATTGCTCCAGGTATGTTTCCAGTAAGCATATCACACCAGCAAGGCATATTGTTAAAGTTTCCAATCGCAGCTTCACCAAGAGGTGTAGCACCGGAAAAACCATCAACTATTTTTTCTCCACCTTGTTTGAGTCCTGCAACCCAAACTTTATCACCCGACATCCATGCGGGATAAGCAAAGAAAAGAAAAGCCCTGGCAGTAAGGGCGGGATTCAGGATATTCATACCTGTACCCCCGAAAACTTCCTTGCCAAAAATGACTGCAAAAATTGTTGAAACAGCAACCATCCATAGAGGGATATCGGCAGGCAATACGAGAGGTATCAACATCCCGGTAACCAGAAATCCTTCATTCACCTCATGACCTCTCACCTGTGCAAAAATAAATTCCACGGCAAGTCCCGAAAGGTATGAAACAATAACTATTGGAAGCACTTTATTAAAACCAAACCAGAAGCAACACCAAAAATTAACTGCTTCACCGGTTGCACGATAATGCCAAGCGCCTGTATTCCACATTCCGAAAAGCAATGAAGGTAAAAGGGCGATTATTACAACACTCATTGTCCTTTTTAAATCTATATTGTCACGAACATGACAACCGGCAGAAGTAACTTTATCGGGAATATAAAGAAATGATTCAATGGCTTCAAAAGTTGAACGAAAAATATAAAACCTTCCGCCTTTTTCGAAATGCGGCTTAAGCTTATCTATTTTACGTCGTAATATTTTCATTTCTAAAGAATTTATTATCCTAATTCTTTTATCATTAATTCTATTCCTTTTCTGATTATTGATTGCACTTCGATTTTTGAAGTGCAGACAAACTCGCATAAAGCAAGCTCTTCTTCGGCGACCTCATAAATTCCCAGTTGTTCAATCTTATCAATATCTTCAGCAATAATAGCTTTTAAAAGATGCACAGGAAAAATATCCATTGGCAGCACTTTTTCATATTCTCCTGTCATAACAAATGCACGGTTGCCGCCATGAAGATTAGTATTCATACGGAATATTTTTCCAGGTCTAAGCCAGGAAAAGAACGACCGGGAAGTGCTGTACTTATTAAATCCGGGTAAAGCCCATCCAAAAAATTCATATTTTTTACCTTCAGGAATAACAGTTATTTGTGAATCGTAAAAACCTAAATAACCTTGTTTTCCTATATTTGTCCCTGTAAGTATATTTCCGGATATATATCGCAGTTCACCTTGTTTTACATTATTTTCAGCTATTGCAGAAATCATAGAACCGGTCATTGTTTTATAATAAAATGGTTTCTCAACTTCTGAACCGGTAAGAGCGACAATTCTTGAGGCATCGAATGTTCCTTTGTCAAATAATTTTCCGATAGTTATAACATCCTGGGGATAAAGATACCAGATAATATCGCCTTTGTTAATAGGATCAATGTGATGAATTTGTACCCCGACAACACCGGCAGGATGCGGCCCTTTAAAATATGTAATTTCGACGCTTTTTGCTTTAGTAAATACATCCGATGCCGGATAATCGGGATTTAGTGTAAGATTTATTTTCCCCTTTGTCAGTTTTGTTAAAGCGTTAATTCCGGTCTGAAAGAGCTTATTCTCGCCTTGCACGATAAAATCATAATCAGGAGCAAGAGGGGCAGTATCGAAACAGGGAATAAAAACGGATTTTGGCTCCGATGAAGGATTTGCAATAATTGCATAAGGTCTTTGCCGAATTAATGGCCAAAGCCCGCTTTTCAGCAAATTATCAATTATTTCTTCTCTTGTCATTTTCAAAGGGTCACCCTGGACAAACCTTTCATATTGTTGTTGTTCATCGGGCTTGATAATGATTTCAAGAATTTTTCTTCTTTCTCCGCGAACTATTTCTTTTATGATGCCGCAAACAGGCGATGTAAAAAAAATACGGGGATTATGTTTATTGTAAAAAACAACTGAGCCTGCTTTTACAAAATCGCCGGGCTTAATGCATAATTTTGGCTCTATTCCATGAAAGTTAGTAGGTTTAACAGCATATAAACAGGATTGTGCAGCTTTTTTGAGAACTTTTTCGGCTTTTCCAATAATTCGAATATCCAAGCCTTTCTTGATTTTAATAATCTTCTGCATTAATAATGAATAAAAACTTAATTTTTATTATCCGATAGAAATAATATTTAGCTCTAAAATAGTTCTGCTAATTTCTTCCAATCATTATTTAGCTTACCTTTTTGGTATTCATATTTTTCAGAGTAATTATAATACCATATTCCGTTTTCAAATATTATGATTCCACCGACAAATTTGTTTTCTGCTTGGTTTAAATCCTTTAGTTTTACAGCTAATGCTTCCGCCCTGCCTTCTGTGTCGGTGGCTGTTCTGCCTGATTTTGTGTCGAAGATACCAATTTTACCGTCTGTAAATTTAATAATCCAGTCAGGGTAAAATAAAGCATGCTCCTTGGTCGCTGTATTAAAATATTTAACAGCAAAGTAATCTTTTCCACTATCTCCATTTTTAAACCACCATTCAATTTTATCTGCTTTGCTTTCTATGAAATTCATAAAATGGATTTCGTTATCACGTCCGGAGTAGTTTTTAAATAATAAAAATTTGTCAAGCACACAAAGATTTTGAGTAATTTCAATATAATCATCCGTAAAAAGATATTCTTCTTTAATTGTAAATACTGATGTCTCTATTTCTTCTTGTGCTTTTGCTTTTTTAATTAAAATTTCATTTAGAATTGGTCTATAATCCTTCAATGCTTGAGTAATAGCCGGGCGTATTTTACTGGCAGCTTTTTTGTCAATGTCGTTAATAAAGATTTTGTAATAATAAGGACTGTTATCGAAAAAAAATTGTTTAAACCAAAGTCGGATTGCTGATTTCATCGTAGCCCAGGAACGTGAAAAATTTGATACTTTGGCTTCTTTGTCGGTTTGCTCAACCAAAATCTGATAACACCAGAAGTTAAAAGTTTTCTCAACATCAAGAGTTGACATTTCGTAACTGTGGTCTTGTCCTTTGTTGCGAAAATCAAAGTTTATCGTATCAAAGTCTGAATATTCTGCATTTACTATTATTTCGTTGGTAACAACAGGTTTTAAATCTATACCGGAATTTTTCAATTTTTTAATTCCTTTTTCAAAAATATCGTCAGTAGTAATGCCAAAATATTTATTCATTGATTGAATAAAACTACTTATAAATTTTGTCGAATTGCTCAAATCACCATAATCAATATGGGAGATAAAAGCTGATTTTAATTCAATATTTGAAATGTTTGGTTTGCGTTTAGCAAATTGGGTAAATGGTTTATTAGTCGGGGACTGGTCTGGAATTGCGACTTCATTACGTTTGTAATTTGTGTATAAAAATGCGGTGCGTAAATTAGAATTGTTAGTATAATCGTCTTTTTTATGAGGTTCTGGCATTCTTAAAATTCTGCCAATAGTTTGAATATAAAATGTCGGTGAGTTGATTTCACGAAACATTACTAAAACATGAGCGCGTGGACAATCCCAACCTGTGCCTGCTGCCTGCTTGAACAACATAAAATTTACTTCGCTATCGTTGTGAGTAATAAATTCCATGTTTTTACTTTTCCCATCAAACCAAAGTGCAATTTCATTTTCCTTTATTCCTCGCTTTGCAAGGTATGTCAAAACAACCTCTTCTTTTGATTTCTGCCCGAGTTCTAATAATTTACTGTCATCATTTGGCAGTTGTATTAGCATAAGTGGATTAACTATTTTACTAATGCTTTGAAATTCTTTTTTGAGAGCATCCCGCTTTTCAATTCCTAAATCTAAAAGTATTTCGTCAAGGTCTCTGCCTGAGAATTTTTGTAAATCCTCATCTGTCTGGACTACGATTTTTTCTTTGATTAAACCTTCTGAAATTACTTCCTGACGTGATACTTCAACAAAACCCGCACGATTATTTTTTACATCTGAAAAACTCGGTTCATGTTCCGGTGTTGCAGATACTTTGAGTATTATTTTAGGATTTATGTAATCAATAATATCTTTAGCTAAAGTAGTTGCAGCGTTCTTATGGGATTCGTCAACGATTAAAATAATTTCCCGTTTTTCAGCTTTTGTGTTGTCAATAATATCTTCAAAATAGTAATAACTTTCTTTCTGTTCTTTGGGGTCTGCAGGACGTCTTAAAAGCCTGTTTTCTGCGCTTCTTGTGACAAGCGTTAGCCAATTTAAAAATAAGACATCATCAGATTTTAATTTGTTTTGATTTAAAAACTCAATTGATAATAAATTACCTCTTGAAACGTAGTAGTATTCTTGATACTTTTCTTTACTCTGCATTGCCAGGTCGTCACTAAAAGTAATCCAGATATATGTTTTGTCAATATCCCAATTTGGCTGATTTGCAAGTCTTTCATAAATCGCAAAAATAAGAAGGTGATGTCATAAGCTGTACCTCGCCTTTTCTTTTTTTTATTCTTGACGTGGCTCGCTCACGAACAAAAAACTTGGTTGAATTTCTGTAATTCGTTTTAGTGATGCGTTAAAATATTTTTGGTCAATTTCAAAACCGATAAATTTTCTGTGCAATTGCAATGCGGCAATGCCAGTAGAACCAACGCCCATAAAAGGGTCAAGAACAGTTTGCCCATCGACAGAAGCGATTCGGACAATGTGTTTTAAAACTTCTAATGGTTTTTGTGTCGGATGATTTGGATTTTGTAGTCTTTCTGTCCCCATACAAATTGAACTTTCAATAAAATTGTGCATTTCTTTTTGGTTGATAAAATTCCAAGTGTGTCCTTTGTTCCAGCAACAAATGATGAGTTCGCAACTATTAAGGAAGCCCGCTTTGTAAATTTTTGGAACAGGATTCGTTTTATGCCAAACCATAAACTGAAAAGTGTCAAATACGGGGTCAAATGCTTCGTGCCACTTCCCAATGAGATTGTAACTCGTGAAAGCAAATAAATTTCCAGTCGGTTTTAAAACTCTTTTAAATTCTTTAACCCAGTCAAATGGATTGAAATTTATTTTGTCCCACTCGGCAAGATCGTTATTGATGTCCTTTCGCCAACTCATTTTAATATTATCTGTAGAGTATAGACTTATTTAAGAAAAATAATTTTCAATTTTTAAAAATTCATCGCTCTGAAAAGCAATAGGATTTTTGTATAATGCAATAATTTCGCTGTAATCTCTCACTTTGTATCTTTCTCTTATTCTGATGTAAGGTTCTTTATTGATTTCTCTCTCAATTTTTGTTTTATATTCTTCTTTACTTAAAATGAAAAAGTCCAAATTAAATTCCAGTAGTTGTAATGTTCGTTTTAATGCTGGCTCTAATGTTCCAATGCTATCTACAATTTCAATGGCTCTTTTAGGAAAAAGAAATCCTTTTTTATTGAACCAGAGAATATCAATTTTTTTGGTGCTTTCTAAAATTGGTTTGTAAGTAAATTCTGGAATAATATTTCTTGTTGCAATTTTATTGAGTGTAATGTTATTATAAGTTGCAGAGGGGTCCGCTGTATAAGTATCCAGATTTAAAAAATTACCAATTTCTAAACAAACACCTTGCATTATAGAATGAATTTTATCTGGCTTTTGTTTTTCAATCTTTTCAATATTTTCTTCTTCGAAATCAATCAATGCATATATTCCTAATCCCACTCTTTTGAAATGTTTGCCTAATTCTCGCAACACAATACCCCTAATACCAGCTTGCCAGTTAGCTGAAATCTTTGCAGCAGGATAATACTTTTCACTATTATCATAAATAATATCCCAAGTAGCTGAACCACCATTGTCATTCATTATTTTTTTTATAGCTTCAATTTTTGTCATTGAGTTGCGTATTAAATTTTTCTAACAATTCATATTCTTCCCAAGTAACTTCTTGTAATCCTTCATCATCCACATTTATTGCTTCACGAATAGTATCAAATAATAAACCTTGCTCCCGCAGTTCATTACAGAAAGAGTATTTGGGGTTGCATTCGATTTTAATAACGATTGTTTCCATAGAAATTATTTTTTTTAGTTATTGTATTTGTAATTGTTTTTAGATTTACAAATCAAGTTCCAAAAATCTTTTCCAATTAACAACTCTTCGTCAGCAAAAAATTGCTTTACTCTGCCTTGATTCCAAGGTTTATCTTCACCAAAGCGATTGTATGCCGTAGCAAAAAATATTTTGATTACATTGTTTATCGGTAAAGTGTTTGAAAGAATTGCAAACTGCTCTAATACTGCTTCTTTTTCAGAGCGGGCTTTTTTGTTGTCAAGGTCGCCACCGATTTTTAACTCTATCAGGTAGTGAGCGTTTGTTTCAGGGTCAACCAAATAGTAATCGCTTTCGTGTCTCTTATCAGGTCGTTTTTTGTCAAGCGAAACTGTCCGTAAATTTTGATAATCTTTTACTGTTGGCTTTTTTGCATTCCGTTTATATTGTTCTAATAGTTCCGCAATTATCTGTGTTTGTTTAACACTCAACGGACCCTCCACTCGTCTGTTTACTTGATAAAAAAGTTCAGCGATATTTATTGCAAGTCGTTCAAGCATATTGCCTAATGAGCTGTCCAACGAACGAACCAATGCCGTATAATACTGAATTTCGTCACATAGTGCTGAAATAAAAACATTGTGAATTTTCATATTCAGCGTTCCATCTGGGTCGTCCAATTCTCGTAAGTGTCGCTCGGAAAAAGTCGTTGCGTAGGTTTCAACATTAGATTTCACTAACGCTCTTATTGTCTTTTCGGCAGAAATTTGTGTCATTCGTTTTTGTTGTCAAATTTATCGTCAAAGGTAATGTTTTTTTTTTTTTGTTTTTTTAAGGCATGCATTCTTATAATTATGTCTATATGGACTTGGGAATTTCCGTACCATCTGGAAATTTATCAAGCATTCTTTTATCTCTATATCTGAATCCATCACTACCGGTGTTATATGGTGGATCAATATAAATAATGTCAATTTTTTTCTTATGACTGTAATTAAGACAAGTCAGTGCGTGGTAATTGTCACCTTCAATTAAAATATGTACTGGTTTTTCATCATAATTTATAATAGACTTATCTTTTACTTCTTTTATTATCGGCAGTTTATTTTCAACATCGTCTTCAAATGCTTCAGGTACATCCATCCATACTAAGCCATATTTACGGCTTTTCACAGAATTTTTTAAGCGTTCGCTGTACCGTTTAAGGTTTTCCAGTTCCTCTTGCAGTTGCTTTATTTGTTTTTCTTTGTCCATTAACTTTTATTTTTTGTAGTATTTCGTTGTTTTTCAATTCCTTTGTATATATACTTATTCATTTTTTATTATTTAATAAAGCATAACCAAAAGTAATAAAATTTTAGGATATTATTTATTGTTTTGCTTAAAAATTATCCCCGTAATGAATACACCTGATTTTAATTTAATCTATCTTTTAGATTTAGATAATACGGATGATTTTACTTACACCAATTACTAATACCACCAATCCTGCAATAAAAGTCAGAAATTGACATAACAGAAATATTCGTAATGCCTTCTTCTTTCCCTTGGTAATTATTCCATGCCAGCTTACAGAAAGATAGATAAACAGGATTGAAAATATGATAGTTATAATTTGGATGCCCCATGACCATGCAAAATAAAATATTTTACACGGACATAAAATACGTAACTGTTCATAATTAAAAATAACTGCCACCGTAATAAATAGGATAAAAATTGCCGATAGAGCGAATATCAGGAATGAACAATTATTTAAAATTTTACCGTTGTAATGTGCATCCTGCATGTTTGTAAGGACCGGCATCGGTTATTCACAAGTTACAACAACACCGTAAGTTTCTTCATATTCCATCCATTGTTTTTTGGTATCTTCAATTTTCTCTTTATTTCCGCAGATTTCGCCGGAGGTAACGGTTGTACCTTCTGGAGTGACATAGGAACAAGTCGTACATTCCTGACATGATGGCAGTAATAATAGAAATGGAAATGTAAGAATCGCAAAAAATACAATTTTTTTCATCGTTTGAAATTTTATAAAACAGTTTACAAAAATAGAATTAAAAAAAGAGATTTCAAAAAAATAGATTACATTTGCAGTATAAAGTGAAATACAATGGAATTTTCAGCAAGACAAATAGCGGAACTTCTTCATGGACACATAGAAGGCGACTCTGAAATAAAAGTCAGCCGTATTTCTAAGATTGAAGAAGGTGAGGCAGGTTGCCTTTCATTTTTGGCAAATCCTCTGTATGAAAAGTATATCTATACAACCGGTTCAAATATTGTTTTAGTAAATAAAGATTTTATTCCTGAAAAACCGGTTAATTGTACTCTTATCAGGGTGGATAATGCTTATGAGGCTTTTGCATCTCTCCTGGAAATTTATCATAAATTAAAATATGAGCGAAAAGGAGTTGAAGAACCTGTCTTTATTGACAAAGAGGCGAGCATTGGTAAAGACATTTAGATCGGGGCTTTTACTTATATCGGGAAAAAAGCTAAAATCGGTAATAATGTTAAAATTTATCCCCAAACTTATATTGGTTCTAATGTTGAAATACAAGAAAATACTATTGTCTATCCTGGCGTCAGGATTTATGATGATTGTATAATAGGAAAAAACTGTATTATTCATTCAGGCGTTATAATTGGATCCGATGGTTTTGGTTTTGCCGGCGGGTCGGAACAGGAGTTTAAAAAAGTACCGCAAGTCGGAAATGTAGTTATTGAAGATTTTGTAGAAATTGGTAGCAATACAACAATTGACAGGGCTACAATAGGCTCGACAATCATACGTAAAGGCGTAAAGCTGGATAACCTGATACAAGTAGCGCATAATGTTGAAATCGGCGAGAATACGGTTATTGCTGCTCAATCCGGCATATCCGGCTCAACAAAGGTAGGTAAGAATTGTATGATTGGCGGACAAGTAGGTATTATCGGACATCTTACTATTGCCGATAATGTGAAAATTGCCGCACAATCGGGGATAGGGAAAAAAATAGAAAAAGCAGGTGAAATTGTTCAAGGTTCCCCTGCTTTTAAGGTGAATGATTATCAACGTTCTTATGTATTATTCAGAAAGCTTCCTGAATTATATAAAGAACTTTTATCATTAAAGAAGAAATAGAATTTATTTTTTTTCAGTTTCTGTGGTTGTTGTTGCTTTGTTCTTGCAGCATGGCATTTGTCCTTGAGGGCAGCATTTATGACCCTGACCGGTTGTAGAACCGTTTGAACATTTGTGTGTTCCATCAGTCTTTCCTTGGCAGCTATGTCCTTGCGATTGTGCACCGGTGCATTTGTGCTTACACTTGCTTTTACAATTGCCGTCACATTTATGACCGGCGGCAGCGCATTTTCCGTCACAATTTTCTTTACCGCATTTTTCACATTTCTTTCCATCGGGTTTTACAACAGTTGTCTTTACATTATCCGTAAAAGCATAAGATACTCCTGTGGATGTACCTATGAATGCTATAAGAGCTAATAAAATCAATAAGTTTTTCATAATTTTTATTTTTTAAGTTATTAATCAAATTTTCACTGTACAAATATATATTGACTTTTTGTTAGAGTTTGTTAATAATTAGTTAAAAGATGAATTGAAATAGTTAAAATTTTGTTAAATAGAGTCTGTCCATAAAGTCAACACAAGCCACAGATTTCACAGATTTAAAAATTATTAATTACCTTTTAATCAGTGTAATCTGGTGCTGAATATTTTGATTTTTTGAATTTCTTCGACATTAAAGACAAACTCTAACTAGTTACATTATTTTATAATACCTTGCAATCTGTGTAATATTTGCTTTGACTTTTTGATGCAATTTTACCATGATTTGTGCATCGGTTGGCAGAAAAATATCAACCCTTGAGCCGAATTTGATGAATCCCAATTCTTCACCTTGTTTGACTGCCGTATTTTCTTTTGCATAACAAACAATTCTGCGGGCAATAATCCCCGCAATCTGACGAACCATAATTTCTGTTCCGTCAGATTTTTGGATAATTACCGTTGTCCTTTCATTTTCCAAAGATGATTTCGGATGATAAGCCACAAAGTATTTACCGGCGTGATATTTGAAATATTTAACTATACCGTTTACCGGATATCTGTTTACATGAACATTTAAAGGAGACATAAAAACAGAAATCAGGATGCGGGAATTATTAAAATATTCCGGCTCATAAATATTTTCTATAGCTACAATTTTCCCGTCAGCAGGACAAAGGACAATATTATCATTAGTAATAACGGGACGTTTCGGATTTCTGAAAAATTGTAAAATAAAAAAACAAATTATTGCCGAACATCCAAGAAAAATGTAACATATTAACAAAGGAGTAATAAAAAATAATAATACATTCACAAGAAGAAGTCCTGTAAATATCGAAAATATTATAGTAATGCCTTCTTTATGCGGTCGCATTATTTATTTAATAAATATGCACAAATATAAATTTTACAAATTTAATAATGTTCAAAAATTTCTTAAAAAGATATAAAATATAACTTTTTAGAGTAATTCATTCAAAAAATTTTCAGAAAAAAATATTATTAGCCCCGCCTTATTAGGCGGGGCTAATAATGAAACCATAATTCTAATCCCCACAAAATTTGGAAAATTTTATTAATTTTAATAAAATTTTTCAAATTTTGTGGGGGAGGTAATAATATGTTTTTAGATGTCCTTAAAAAAAGTTTACGACAATCGTTAAAAATTGCATGGATACTTATAAAAATATATATACCTCTTTCTGTTATTACATTATTGTTAAAGCATTCAGGATTTCTTGATTACATAGCGCCATTTTTTTCTCCTTTGTTACAATATATGGGTTTGCCGGGCGAAGCCGCAATAACTTTATTAGTCGGTTTTACCAATAATATGTATGCTGGAATCGCCACAATATATGCATTAGACCTGTCGTTCCTCCAGATAACCATACTCGGTATTGTACTGGAATCTGTCATAATCTTATAGTTGAAACAGGCATACTGACAAAACTTAAGTTTGCAAAAATACAAATTGCATTATTTAGAATAGGTTTTGCAATATTGACAGGAATAATTATGAACTTGCTTCTTCCGGAAACTGTCAGCGGTAAAATGCTTAATCCTTATTACAGAGAGGTGACGACTTCATGGATTTCAGCCATTAAAGGAATGCTCATCACTTCCGCACAGATTGTAATAATAATATTTATTATTATGTTCATCTATGAATTGTTATTAATGTGGAAATATTCTTCCAAAGTAAAACAAAAAATGAAATTTATAACACAAATCATTGGCATAAGCGAACATGCCTTAACTCCATGGTTTGTCGGATTTTTTATCGGCATTAGTTACGGAGCCGGTATTTTACTGAATTTCTCTGAAAAAAAAGCTCTGAAACATAAAGATATTTGCCTGGTAACATTATTTTTGTGCATCGCCCATGCAATAGTGGAGGATACAATGATATTCGTAGTAATCGGCGGTAATCCCTGGTGGATTGCAATTCCAAGAATAATACTCGCTTTCGCTTTCGTAAAAATTCTGGCAATTAACCATAACTATAAAAAATTTTTATGGGTCGGCTTGAGGAAGGAGATAAAGGATGGTTGATGTATATTTTATCCATTTTCTTTTTAATGCATTGCGTTTATTAAATAAAGTTTGTAATTTTGTATAACTATACATAAAAACTATATGAAAATTAAAATTTATCAAACAATTTTAATAATTTTTTTATCTGCTGATTTATCTGCTCAGTTCTTTTTTATACCTATATTCGTCCCTAATACCAGTAATAATACTTATGTAAGGTATAATTGTCCTACAAGAAATATGGTCGCTCATCAATATTTTGAAAACGGAATAGAATATTATGATAAAAATATAGACCTTTCTATTGGTTCTTTTAAAGAAGCAATTGAAAATGATAGTTTATTCTGTGATGCTTATGATTATTTAGCATTTTGTTTTAACAAAAATAATCAATTAGACAGTGCGCTTAAATATATTGATGCTTCTCTTAAAGTAAATTCTTCAAATTATGATGCAATAAGAACTAAAGGATTTTTTTATATGGATAATAAAGATTATAATATGGCAGCACGACATTTCTATCAGCAACATTTAAAGCAACCAAATGAAGGAGAATGGTTATATTATATTATAAGATCGCTTATTGAATTGAATCTGATGGATAGTGCTTACAATACTACTAAAAAAATGGAAATTGCTTATAACAAACAAGGAAATGAAAATTCTAAAGATTTAAGCTTATTCTTGCAAGGAATAATAGCATCTTTAAAAGGTGATTATAGTAATGCAAAACAAATGTTTTCATCAATAGAGGAAAGTTACGAATGGAATAAAGAATTTTGTTATTATTTCGGTCTGTGTCACTTAAATGGTGAAAATCCCAAAATAAGAAAAGCTAAGAAATATATCAGAAGGGCTAGAAAGCTTGGCTATGATGTTGAACAAAGTGTAATTGACAAATTGAAAAAGTAATTATATTATCCTGTGGCACGAAAAAATATTTGCAATGCACCGTTCAGCATTGAACGGATTATAGCAAATCTTCTGAGAGAGAATGATGAAAGTCTTGTTTGTCTAGTGACACGGATTCATCGTTTAGCGAGTTTATAATTAAATAAATTTATATAAGTTTGCCCGATTATTTATAAAACAAAATCTTATGAAACGAATTAATATCATTTTGTATGCGGTTCTGGTTATTGTATCTGCTTTATTTTACTAAACAGGAAAAGCCGGTTCAGAATATAAAAAGTATTCCTGTTGCTAAAGATACTGTAACTAAATCTTATAGTATGCTTCCTATTGCTGTGGTTAATATTGACAGTCTTTTAAGGAAATATGATTATTACAATTATCTTGAAGATGAATTGAAAAAGAAGCAGGCGAATCTTGAGAATGCATTGCAAAGCAGGGCAAAAGCTTTTGAAGAGGAATATATGAAGTTCCTTGAAAAAGCTCAGCGCGGCACTTTTTTGTCAGATGAAAGAGCTGCAGAAGAAGAGGAACGCTTAAAGAATGAACAGCAGGAAATCATGAAGTACGAACAATCTTTAAATCAGGAAATGATGGATGAATCGCAGAAAATAGAGAAGAAGCTGTTCGATACCGTGACAAATTATCTTAAGCAATTCAATTCTGACGGACGTTACGAGTATATTCTTAACAAAGCGGGTTGCTTGTATAATAACGATTATGTCGATATTACCGATACAGTTATAAAAGTTTTAAACGAGCGGTACAAAATATATAAAGATGCATTGAAAATATTGAAAAAATAAATATGGGCTTTGCCGAATCCTACCTAAAAAAACATGCATTATTCCCATTTCAGATACATAAACCTCCGCATAAAGAGCTTGAAATTATTATCGTTATTCCATGCTATAATGAACCGGACATTCTGAAGACGTTAGAATCGTTATGGAGTTGCGAACGTCAAGGTCGCACGGTTGAAGTCCTGATTGTTGTAAATTCGGCAGAAAATTCCGCACCGGATATAATTAAACAAAATATTGAAACAATTAAAAAAATTAATTTTTGGAGCAGCAGCCATTTTGATGACCGGTTCAGGTTTTACATTATTCAGCATTTATATTTACCAAAGAAGGAAGCAGGAGCAGGCCTTACAAGAAAAATCGGAATGGATGAAGCTATTTTCCGTTTTCATTTTATAGGAAACGAACGGGGGATTATTGCATGTTTAGATGCTGATACTATTTGCGACCGAAACTATATACTTGAAATAACAAACCATTTCAGGAAATTTCCGGAATGTAAAGCCGGAATAGTTTATTTTGAACATCCGATTGATGGAGACGAATTTGCTGAACCGATTTATTCTGCCGTCATTCAATATGAGCTTTACCTCAGGTATTTTGTTCAATCTTTGAGATATTCAGGATTTCCGTATGCTTATCATACCATTGGTTCAACTATAGTAGTAAATGCCTTTGCATATATAAAGCAGGGTGGAATGAACAGGCGCAAAGCTGGAGAAGATTTTTATTTTCTGCAGAAAATAATACCATTTGGAAATTTCCATGAAATTTATTCTGCAAGAGTTATTCCTTCACCAAGGCCGTCGGGGCGGGTTATTTTTGGAACAGGCACGGCTGTTAAGAAATTAATAGAACAGCCAAAACAACATCTGCTGACCTATAGCTTCAGCTCATTTATTGATTTAAAAAGTCTTTTTGAGATTATTGAACAATTATATGAACCGCATTTTGTAAAAACGGAAGAATATGCAAAATTTATTACAGGAAATTTATTACAGTTTTTATCTAAGGAAAAATTTAATTCTAAATATCTTGAAATAAAAGAAAACAGTGCATCTTTTGAGAGTTTCAGAAAACGTTTCTTTAATTGGTTCAATACTTTTAAAATTATAAAATATTTAAATTTTTGTCATGCTCAGCATTATCAAAAAGAGTCAATTGTAATGGGAGCTAATCGTTTGTTGAAGGCTATACAACTACCTTCATTATGTACGGATGACCCAAAGGAGTTATTAGTTATATTCAGAAGCCTGGAGAGAGGGATATTCAATCCTCTTCTTTGACCACAACGAAAATATCTTCATCTGGCTTTTTCATCAGATATTCTTCTCTTGCAAATTTTTCAAGACTTTCCTTGTTTGTTTTTAATTCATATATCTTCTTTTCAGCATTATGAATTGCTTTGATATAAAATTCCTTATCTGTTCTTAACCTTTCAAGATACTTTATATCTTTATATCTGTTAATAAGATTGTTCTGGCTGAAAAAAATTAATATTAAAAGAAAAATCAGCGTGGTGAGAATGTATTTGTTTTTCAAAATCATAAAAATTTTTTTAATAAACCGTCTGTAATCCATAATGATAATATTTAGTTCTAATATTTCCGCTAAATTAATAATAAATTTTATATTATCTGCAAAACTATAAAAAAAAGATTAACAGTGGTGTGTTGATAAAGTCATACAATAGTCATACAATAGTCATTCCACCCGGCTAAACAAAGCCCTGAATGGTTCCGTTATTCTGTCGGAGTATCTTATTTTGCCGGTTATTATTTCTGCATTAACCTGTGTTTTACCGGCGATTCCAAGTTCCTTGCCGGTTGTTGTTACTACTTTATCCGGTAATTCGATCCGTGTATTGTAATAGCCTCCGTTCCACTATGGTACAATTATACTGTGCGCGGTGTAAATCTCCGCATTTATTATTCCACCTCGCTTCGCCGAAGCTACGTAAAGGCACAGACGAAGTATGAATTTGTTACGACCGCGTGTCGCCATAGTTTTACAGCGTGTCGCCGTAGCTTTAGCGGTGGCACAGCGGTGGCACAAGTTACGAACTACGAATTCGTATTTCGTATGTTCGTATTTTTATTCGTACTTCGGTGGGGTAATT
>JACQWN010000454.1 GCA_016209245.1 Bacteroidia bacterium | reverse complement strand
TCCTTACTCAGGCGAAGATCAATATGACAATGACGCACATTCATCATTTCATTGGGGACGAAAACAGGTATATTATCTGAATAGTATTCAAACGGCAACCCATACCGCTTATTTTATCAAAGACTTGAGAAATGACGCTTTTGGCAAACCTCTGTCGTCTAATGAAATTTATGAAACAGCCGACATTTCCCAGCTTATAATAGACGAACTTGGTTGGTTTCATGATGGTATCCCATTTCTTGGTACTATTTATAACTATAAAAAACAGGTAAGTCTTTCATTAAACAGCGCTGTAGCGCATAAGATATTAAAATTGTCAAAAATAATTTTAGTTAGAAACCAAGATAATATAATTTTAAATTCCGCTTCAGGGGCTGATTTGATAACCCAGCAAACCGGTAATATTGAGATAGAGGAAAAAATCATCGCTGGCTCCGATATCTATTCACGCAATATATACAGTGAGAGCTTCGAAATGTATTACAGCGATAATATATTAGATAACAATGATTTGTCTTATTTTAATTCAAACAATTCATTCACAGCCGAGGAAAAGGCGCTGAGAATAGTTGAATTTGTTCATGATTACTCGTTATGCCTCGGTGCGCCTAATACTTCCTCAACAACAACAGGCCGGCTTACATTAAAGGAAGTGAATTTACTTGGCGCAGGCAGCGTTCAAAATGTTCCTTCCTATAGATTCACTTACCATAATTCACAAAATTTCGATATTAGCAAGATGAATAAATGGGGTTATCACCAAGATGTCCCGTATTTATGGAACCTTGCTCAAATTGAAGCTCCCACAGGCGGCATAACAATTATCGAATATGAAGATGACGATTTCGTATTCGAAGCGGCTGCATACCACCTTGATTGTGCTAACACGAATGCTCAATGCTTTGGTACAGCGGCCGGCGTAAGAGTTAAAAAAATTAGCAGACAGGATGAATCTGGAAATTTGTACTCAACCTTATATGAATATAAAATGCATGGTCAAAATATTTATTCAGGAGTAATATCATTTGAGCCGCGTGAATATTTCGATGTTATCTTTAGAACTTTTATTCCATATATCTATGATCTTCCGATGCCACGAGTGATGTACGAGCTTGTAAAAGTAAGAAAAACTGCAGCGAATGATGACAGCGATTATGAAACTGAAACGGAATATTATTTTGAAGTTTTGCAGCGAACTGAAAATAGCGAAAAGCCGGCAGATGACGGTAAACATTTTGAAATGGGAAAACAATTTGAAGTGATTAATACTCAGCGAAATCTTGATGTTGACAATGATGGAGCTGATGATGCCTCGACGGAACTAATACCGTATGATGATTCAGATATTGAATTAAAGGTAAGAGGAGCTGTAATATATGATAATACTGCCGTTCTGGGGCGTCCATTATTCGTGGTAACCCGTAATAAAACAGGTGATATTATCGGCAGGACCGGATACTATTATTACAACCGTGACAGCTTAAGCGGCGGCGTTACGCAGGAAACATTTAACTACCGCAAAATATGTAAAGCTAATATTGATGCTGATACGGATATTGAAACAGTCAAATATTTAAACTATTCGAGTCGAATAAAATATCCCAGTGTGTTGGAAAAAATCGTTACCAGTGAAAATGGAATAACTTCAGTTGATACTTACGATAAATTCGATTTGTTTACAGGGATTCCTGTTGAAACCAGCTCGAACGGCGTGCTTCAAAAAATAATACCAGCTTATAAAATACAAGAATTTGAAGAGATGGGAAGTAAATTGTCGGATATTACCAACAGGAATATGTTAAGTCAGTTAGCTGCAAGATATACCATGAACAGCGATTCAGCAACGACTTATGCGGGAATATACACATGGAAAAAGAGCTGGGGCGCCCGATTACCGTCTAACGGTGTAACCGCCGGGCAATTATATGAGGAAATTCCACCCCAGGCTCTGCCGGATATATGGCGCAAACATTCTGAATTTACCTGGGACGGTGAGCGAAACGATAATGGATCATTTAAAGGATTTTGCGTTAAAGATATTGATGGAACCATGCTTGTCAACAAAGATTTTATTTGGGATGCAACCGACGATGTCAATATTTCAAATGGATGGATTAAGACTCTTGAAAACAAACGCTTCGATAAATATTCGCATTTGCTCGAAACAGTTGACGCTTCTGATAAGCATACATCATTTAAGATGGATATAAACAATGTCAATCTTGCTGCTGAAGCAGTTAATGCTAATTACCGGAGTTTTGCCGCTGCGGGTTTTGAATATTATAGTACAATCAGCAATCCGCTTACCCCGCTTTTTGTTGTAAAAGATTATGGTTGTGAAATATTCGACAATCAAAATAATAGTTGGCTGAGTTCAGGTGATGATGGTATAATAGCTCATTCAGGTAACCATTTTATCAGAATCAATGGCGGAATTGGACCTATGTTTTATACTACTATTGATGATAAGGATAATAACGAAATAAGAATCGCTCCGGGTAAGTACCGGGCATCGGTATGGGTGCATAAAAATTCAGATAACGGAATACGGCTTGATTTTTCAATTAACAATATCTGTGCGAGCGATATTATTTTTAATTCTTCCGACCCTAATCGTATTCAGATTGACGACTGGATTTTATTAAATCTCGATTTTGAGGTTCCTATATGTGAGACCGGCGACAGAATTATGGTATATATTACCTATTATCAACGCGATGGAACTCTATTAAACGGAGATTATTCATATATTGATGATTTCAGAATTCATCCGGTTGATGCTTCGTTAATATCGTATATATATGATAATAAAGGAAATGTAAGTGCAAAACTTAATCCTGTAAATTTCGCTGCATTTTTTGAATATGATGAAGAATTCAGGTTGAAAAATGTCATCAAGGAAACTATAAAATATGGCAAGCAAAAAGTTTCTGATTATGAATACCATTATGCAAGGGAAGGCTCGCAATAAGGCTTGAAACTCTGAAATCCTGCCAAGGAAATTATCTTTCATTTCTCAAAAAAATATTCTTACATTTGCCCTATTATCAAATCTTCAGGGTCATCAGAAAAATACTG
>JACQWN010000008.1 GCA_016209245.1 Bacteroidia bacterium | reverse complement strand
CGCAAAATTAAAATTGTTAAACTCTATGATACTACGCCTTTTATCACAGAAATATCAAAAAGACAGAGAAAAATATTTGAAGCTTTCAATATACCGCTAACTAAATTACATAGTTATTAACTAAAAAGGCATTTTAGGTTCAAGGAGTTCGGCTTTTCGGTGCGGTGTTTGAAGGACTATTGATTTATTTGCCCCGCACATAAATCCAGCACATAAATTATGTGATGGATTTATGTGCGGGGCTATAACAGGGCAGTGCAACGCAATGTGGCCACTAAAGGAAATTTGTGATGAGTCTGACAGTTGGCGGAGAGAAGGGATGCTATTTGACTCTTTTACAGAAAACCGTTTATCTGTGCTGAGTATAAATGAAGCATTGCGGTCGAATTTTTTTCTGTAGAAAGGCGACTTTACTCAATATTTTATAACTTTGCAGACTTAAATTGAATAAAATGAATTCTGAAATTCTAAATATTGTAAAAGATTTTGTTTTTGAAACAAAAATAATCTTGAAAGACAACCTGATTGCAGGGTATCTTTTTGGTTCTTATGCCAGAAATGAACAAAACGAATTATCGGATATTGATATTCTTTTTATAGTAAAAGTATTTAATTCAAAAATAAGAAGTGATATCAGTACTTTGTCTTCTGAATATTCTTTAAAAAGAGGTGTCATTATCTCCCCAATAATTAAGGATATTAATATTTGGAATAAAAATAAAAAATATGAAACACTATTTTTTACAGAAATAGAAAAAAATGGAATAAAATTATGATAGATAAAACCAGAGTTGATTTATCTGAATACCGGATAGAAAAAGCCAAAGATTTATTATTTCAGGCAAAGATATTGTTTATGAAGATTTTTATATGCCAAATATCGAAGAAACTCAAATGCAATTGACTGAAGCGGATATTTTTATCAAAGAAATTGAAAAAAAGCGACAACTAATTAGTGTCTGTCTGTAATGTCAATACACAAATAAATATATCGACACGAATTACTCGAATTTACAGGAAAAAAATATTTTTAATTCGTGCAATTCGTGTCATATTCAGAGTTTATGGACAGACACTAATTATGAACAGGAAAATACAATTACCTGAAATTAATGATTGAGAAGACAAAAGACGAGTCATTTCTCACCAATATTGTGGCCTTTCATTTAAAATCCAAACAGAGAATAACAAAAAAACTAATCATTGAATGAGCAAACGCATATTCTTTGCATTCTTTGCAAAAATTTTACGATCTTCGTAACAATTCAGCCACGAAGTTACACGAAGGAACACTAAATGGAAACGGTATATTTTGACTGAAAATAATAAATTAATTAGTGAAACTTAGCGCCCTTGGTGGCTGAATAGTAATGCCGCTAATAATTTTTCAAGTGGATAATATATACGACATAATAGTAGTAGGTGCAGGTCATGCCGGATGTGAAGCCGCTTCTGCCGCTGCTACTATGGGCGCCAGAGTGCTGCTGATTACAATGGATATGCATAAAATAGCATTTATGTCATGTAATCCTGCAGTGGGTGGTATAGCAAAGGGGCAGATTGTCAGGGAAATTGATGCTTTAGGTGGCTTAATGGGCATTATTACTGACAGAACTACTATTCAATTTCATATGCTGAACAAATCAAAAGGCCCAGCCATGTGGAGTCCCCGCGCTCAATGTGACCGGATAAAATTTTCAATTGAATGGAGAAAAGAGCTTGAAAAAAATCATAATATTAATTTCTGGCAGGATATTGTTCAAAGCTTAATAATTGAAAATGATAGGGTAGGAGGGGTGCTTACTAAAACAGGGAAACATTTTTATTCAAAAGCGGTAATTTTGACAACAGGAACATTTCTTAACGGAATTATTTATATTGGAAAATGCAAAATACTCGGCGGCCGGTTATCCGAAATGCCATCACAGGGAATTACCGAACAACTGACCAAACATGGATTGATTTCAGGAAGGATGAAAACAGGAACACCGGCAAGAATTGATGGAAGAACAATTAATTTTGATATTCTTGAAGAACAAAAAACTGAAAATTCAGGAAAATTCTCATACAGAGGATTTTCGAATAATAAAATATTGGTACATAAAAGTTGCTTTCTGACTTATACAAATGAGCGAACCCATGATACCATAAAAAAGGGGATGCATGACTCACCTTTATTTGATGGAAGGATTACAGGAATAGGACCAAGATATTGTCCCAGCATTGAGCAAAAGCTTATAACATTTCCTGAGAAGCACAAGCATCTGTTATTTTTAGAACCCGAAGGAACAGACACTTACGAATATTACTTAAATGGTTTTTCATCATCATTGTCACTAGATATTCAATACGAGGCGATTAAAACTATACGTGGATTGGAAAATGCAAAAATTTTTCGTCCCGGTTATGCCATTGAATATGATTATTTTGACCCAACTCAATTAAAGCCGACATTAGAGTCAAAAATTATTGAAAACCTGTTTCTTGCAGGACAAATCAATGGTACCACGGGCTATGAAGAAGCTGCAGGTCAAGGTATTATTGCCGGAATTAATGCTTTTAATAAGCTCTATGACAAACCGGAATTTATTTTACAAAGAAATCAGGCATATATCGGAGTTTTAATTGATGACCTCATTACTAAAGGAGTAGATGAACCATATAGAATGTTTACATCAAGAGCAGAATACAGAATCTTATTGCGACAAGATAATGCCGACCAACGATTAACAAAACTTGGATTTGATATTGGTTTAGCCGATAATAACCGTTTTGTTGAATTTGAAGACAAACAGAAGCAAATTAATAATATTATTGATTTTTTTTCATCAACGAATGGTGAACCTGACCAAATAAATGTCCTGTTGAAAGCCCAAAATACATCAGAAATAGTTAAAAATACCCGATTGATTGAAATTATTTTAAGACCTCAAATTTCAATTTTTGATTTTATAAAGTTAGAATCTGAAATATCAATTCAATTACAAAAAATTTGCTCTGATAATGAGATTTTATATAGTGCTGAAACAATTATAAAATATTCCGGATATATCAACCGGGAGAAAGACATTGCAGATAAATTAAAAAAATTGGAATATATAAAAATTCCTCATAATTTTGATTTTTCAAAACTTGGCTCTATAACAATTGAAGCAAGGCAGAAGTTAAGCAGAATTAAACCAATGACAATCGGACAGGCAGCACGAATTCCAGGAATATCACCTACCGATATTAATGTTCTTTTAGTTTACTTTGGCAGGTAATTGTTCCACGTGGAACAATAATAATGAAGATATACTTTCATTAGCTGTCAGACACTTTTTGAGATATTTTGACATTTATTATTTTAATATATAAAATTAAGAGAAAATCAAAGTCAATATTTAGTCTAAAAGTGTCTGACAACTATTGAGATGATATTGCCGGAGGAATTGATTTTATTGCATCCCTACGGGATTTGGAAAACCTTGGGGTTATTTTTGTTCTACCGATATTTTGTTCCTGACGGAACATGTCCCGATAGGGACAAGTTACTGGTAGAAAGCGAATTATAAATATAATTCAAGTCCCATAGGGACGAAATATTACCATGTTTGCGCTCGACTTAGTCGAGTGCGCCTATGGGTGCACTCGTCTGAAGACGAGTGCGAACTGGGAATAAGATGATATTCAGAATGTTGTATTTTATTAACATGCGAACTCTCCAAGAGTTGAATATAATTTACATTCACAAGATGCTCTTCAGAATGTTGTATTTTATTAACATGAAACTCTTGGAGAGTTTATCGTGGTATTGCATTATTAAAATTTATAAATAATGAAAAAGTCATTAAAAGGAAATATAGTTGATGTGGTAAGGAAACGAATTTTTAAAGGAGAAATAATCATTTCTGAAGGGAAAATAATAGATATTATTGAAAAACCTGTTTCAGAAGAATTCTATTTCTTACCTGGACTGATTGATGCACATGTGCATATAGAGAGCTCAATGCTTGTCCCATCAGAATTCGCAAAAGTAGCGGTGCTTCATGGAACAGTAGCAGCGGTATCGGATCCGCATGAAATTGCCAATGTCTGCGGAATCAGCGGAATTGATTATATGATAAATAATGGAAAAACAGTGCCATTTAAGTTCTTTTTTGGCGCTCCTTCCTGTGTGCCGGCAACAAGCTTCGAAACTTCCGGTGCAATTATTGACGCAAAAGATATTGAATCCCTGATTAAGCGAAAGGACATTTTTTTTCTTGCCGAAATGATGAATTTTCCAGGTGTTATAAACGGGGATAAAGAAGTACGCAAGAAGATACAAGCAGCTAAAAAGTATAAAAAAAGAATTGATGGTCATGCACCCGGAATTTCAGGAACGAATCTTCATAAATATTCAGGGGCAGGCATAACTACAGACCATGAGTGTGTGAATAAATATGAAGCTCTCGAAAAGATTAAAGCCGGAATGAAGATTCAAATTAGGGAAGGCAGTGCAGCGAAGAATTTCGAATCGTTGTTTGAACTGATTGAGGAATACCCCGACGATGTAATGTTATGTACAGACGATACTCATCCAAATGACCTGCTCGTTGATCATATACGCCGGCTGATTAAAATGGGAATAAAGAAAAATATTGATATTTTTAAGCTTCTCAGAGCGGCAACCTATAATGTAGTAAAACATTATAATTTACCGGTCGGGCTTTTACAAAAAGGAAATCCTGCCGATTTCATTGTGGTGGATAATTTAAACGCCTTTACTGTACTTCAGACATATATTGACGGCAGACTAGTCGCTGAAAAAGGTAGGGCTTTGTTCAATACAAAAAAGGCGAAAGTTATCAATAATTTCAAAACAGGTAAATTGATGCTTAAGGATATCGCAGCCGAATCGAATAACAGAAAAACAAAAGTAATCGAAGTTATTGACGGGGAACTAATTACACGAATGACGGAAAGAAATCTTCCGGTAATAAACGGACAACTTCAGCCGGACGTTCCAAATGATATTCTGAAAATTGTGGTGGTCAATCGCTACAAAAAAGAACGCCCGATAATCGGGTTTGTGAAAAACTTCAACTTGAAAAAAGGAGCCATAGCCAGCAGTATTGCGCACGACAGCCATAATATTGTTGTAGTCGGCACTTGTGATAAGGACATTGTTAAAGCGGTAAATACTATTGTTGAAAACAAAGGAGGAATCTGCGCTTGTCATAATAACGAAGTTGTTACCCTGCGGCTTCCTGTCGGTGGCCTAATGTCAACAGATAACGCCAGAGCGGTTGCTGCACAGTACGAAAAGGTTCATGGCAAAGCGCTCGAATACGGCTCAAACCTAATATCGCCATTTATGACCATGGCATTTATGACTCTTCTCGTAATTCCGGCAATAAAAATTGGCGACAAGGGAATTATGGATGTAAATAAATTTCAATATATAATTATGACTATTGAGGATATTAAAAAATCTATCCGCAATGTACCCGATTTCCCTAAAAAGGGAATAATGTTTAAAGACCTTTCAACTGCATTCAAGGATAAGGATGTCATTCGCTTCATGGCAGATGAAATTTTTAACTACTATAAGGATAAGAAAATCACAAAAGTAGTTGGTATTGAATCGCGGGGATTTATTCTCGGAAGCGCACTCGCTTACAAATTAAGGGCGGGTTTCATTCCGCTGCGCAAACCGGGAAAACTTCCGGCAGCCGTCTTTTCAAAGACTTATGACCTGGAATATGGACAGGACACGCTCGAAATTCATCGCGATGCCATTTCACCTAATGATGTTGTGCTCATTCACGATGACCTTCTTGCCACAGGGGGAACCGCACAAGCCGCTTTTGAGCTGGTGAAAATGTTCAATGTTAAAGACATTTATATCAACTTTATCGTTGAACTGACATTCCTTGATGGAATAAAGAGATTCAAAAAACCGGAAAACGTATTTTCACTTGTTAAATTTTAACCATAATTCAATATTTGCCGAAGCCATACCAACTCTAAAACAGCTATTCGTGCCTCTAAAAATATTCTGATTTTTTTGCTTTTTAAAGTTTTTTGGTTATCTTTGGGCGTGAATAGTTACAAGACAAATATAAATTTAAGAAATCATGAATATACATTTGCAATCTCTGCTTTTTAGCTTTGTACTATTTTTCTGCTTGCCTTCTTTGCATATTTTAATGGCTCAAACTGATAGTACATCTATTAATATTACTCATGTATCATGTAATGGATTATGTGATGGAGCAGCTACAATTAACAGTATAACCTGGGGAGTGCCGCCTTATGCATATTCCTGGTCTAACGGAGATATTACCGAAACAGCAGACACCTTATGTGCAGGATTATATGCTGTAACCATAGTTGATAATAATAATGATACTATAATCATTGACAGCATTGAAATTACCGAACCTGTCCCCCTTTCCATAACACTAATGTCAGATAACTCATACAATGGTTATGATATCTCCTGCTTTGGAGCCAACAATGGAGCGATTGATTTAACCGTTTCTGGAGGGACAGTACCACATAGCTTTAGCTGGAGCAACGGAGGTAGCACAGAGGATATTAGCCATCTTATACAAGGACAATACATCGTTACCGTAACTGATACGAATGGATGTTCCATAGCAGATTCGATTACCCTCACTGAGCCGCAGGCCTTGACGGCAACCGTAGTTGGAATTAGTATCCTTTGTAACGGAGGCTCAACCGGCTCTGCTAGCCTGACAGTAAGTGGCGGAACCGCGCCATATAACTTTGCCTGGTCGAACAGTGCAACAACCGAAGATATATCTGGCTTAACAGCAGGAGTTTATTCAGTTGCTGTGACCGACGATAATGGCTGCACCATAACCGCAAGTGTTACCCTGACAGAACCGTCTGTACTGACCGCAACCATAACAGACACCAACATCCTTTGCAATGGTGGCTCATCCGGCTCTGCGAACCTGACAGTGTACGGCGGAACCTCACCATATAGCTTTACATGGTCGAATAACGCAACAACCGAAGATATATCTGGCTTAACAGCAGGACCATATAACGTGACAATAACTGACAATAACGGTTGTACAAAACAAGCTTCTATTACTCTCACACAACCTCCAACACTTACAGTAACAATAAGTTCTACCAATGCCTCCTGCGCCGCACAATGCAATGGAATGGCGGTTGCTACCGCTAATGGAGGCACACAACCATATAATTACTCCTGGTCAAACGGACAGGTATCAGCAACTATTGTCAATCTTTGTGAGAAAAATTATATTGTTACAGTTACCGATAATAACAACTGCACCGTTCAATCTTCAGTTGTGGAAATACATGATCCGGCTGCATTTATAGAGGTACATCATGAAGTTAAAGATATGGCTGTTTGCCGGAAGGATACATTTAAATTAAGTTTTAAAAGGGTTGCATGCAATGCACTAAGCGATTCCGGTGTTGTTGAAGCAATAATCAATGATCATTCACTTTTCGATTCTACTACAAGTAATACGTCAGAATGGTTCTTTATTAAATACCCGGTAATTTCAATCAGCCAATTGGACATCAAACCCGTTTCGTACCCGGGAAATGTAAAAGACACGATCTGCAGGAAAATTTACATTACAAATACAGGTAATGCACCGTTGCTTAACGACATTACAATCACCGATACGTACGGTGATGCAATTGAAGTATTTTCAGCCGACACGGGTATATTTACAAGCGATACGGTAGATAACTGGATTAAAATAGTTATTCCTGCATATATGCTCCCTGATGAAGGTCTGATGCCAGACAGCTTTTTTGTTTTCTCCGAATGCCTGACAATAAAAAAATGCACTGAGTCAGGTCAGGGCACCAACATGGGAGAATCCAATATTTATTATTATTGGGAATGCGATGGTGCTGACTGCCAGGCGGACTCAGTAACCGCTAATGCACTTGTTCCTGTGGATCATTTTGCACAATTTTCTAACCCTTATCCTGAATATCTGAACACGGATTATTGTTACGAATCCGATAATATTTCCGATGTACTGGTTACAGTCACCAACACAGGTTTTGGCCCTGCTTTTGATGTTGATTTTACTCTCGCTAGCGTCGGTATGATGGCAATGGATACAACTGCAATAACGCTTACGGGTCCAAATGGAAATATTATTAGCGATACCCTGTATATCCTGAAAACTGATTTAAAATGCAGTTCCCCTGTTGTGGATCAAATAGCATGGCCAATTGGTGTTATTGGACCCGGTGAATCGTTTACCGTAACTATGAATACAGTTACCTGTTGCCCCGACACTTCTGATGGAGCATGTGGTTCAACTTTTATTAAGCAATTAAACTACAAGCTTAAGTTCCGCCAACAATGTGATGAAGATACAGATAGAGATTCAATCTATAATTATATATTACGGGATGTATCATATTGGACCCAGGTATACTGGGGTGGTCCCACCGATATGGATGAAGGTGAAGTCGGCATTTTTTCATTTAAAAACGTGAACTATGAGTTGTGGGATTATGACAGCACCTCAATGCTGGAAGCCAGATTCATATTAAATGGCGGGCTATGTTTTTCTGATACAACTAACGCAGACAGCTCACTGGTAATGATTAATCCTATAACAAACATCTATTGGTTGCCAGATAGCATTGATATAGACATAAATTCTGTTCCTTTCCCATGTGCAGACACAATAACCGCATGGTTCGATATTGATTCTATACCTCAATATTTTAGTATTAACAATTCTGAGATCAGGATTACCCTGACCGCAATATGTGATGCACCTCCGACAAGTACCATTGACCTTGAGGTTTACCATCAGAATACCTCTTTCATGCCAGCAAGGTGTTACGTTTGTTCATTGTCCCGGTTGTCTCAGACATGGTTCGGATCACCTGAGTTTTTCAATGCGCAGAACCAACTATGGAGAGCCGGATAATAATAATGATGGTATAGCTGATTCGGTAGGACAACTGGATTTTAATAATGTAGACACTGCAACCGTTATGGTGGGAGATACATTGCTGGGAGTTTTGTCTTCCATAGTTAGTCGGCTTAATTACCCAAATGATCCTGTACCCAATGGGTTCGAATATGGATATTATGAGATAACTATTCCTCCACCATGTGAAAATTCCCTCACTCCATTGGGGGCAAAAGTAGTAATTCATGATTTTGACATTACAGATTCTAATTCCGGGTCGGATTGTACCATTCAACTTGATGACACAACTTATTTTTTTGATATCCCCCAATCAAAAATTGAAACCCTTACTACAGGAAAGTACCTGTTTGATTTGAGCATAGACACTATTCAGAGCGACTACGGCGTTGATACGTCTTTTAAACGTTATCATTGGTGCGATGAAATAACCGTAATGCCGATGTTTAAAGTTACGGGTAATATCGGAACGCAGACCCAATTGTGTTCACCTGTTACCAACCACATTTATATGGGTATAGGGCCAACACCTCAGTACGATGCTGCAGGATGTTGCGATTGTATGCCGGTACCAATTATTGATACGGCGACTAATGATACTATACCCATCATAGACCATGTTACAGGAGACACCTGCATGGCTGGTGTTATACTTACAAGCGGTGATACGGTATGCCAATGCGACTCTACTGTCCGGTATTTTTGTGAATTTCACGGCGGAAGTTTCCGGTTGATGGGGTACACACCTTACATGAATATGGGATTCACAACTGATAATTGCGCTCAAGGTGTTCATATTTCAAATTCTATCCAAGTAGGTCTCGAATCTGGAATAAACAATTTTCCGTATGAGTACAGGAATTGGGGCTTTACCGATACCGTATCGGTTAATGTGCCTCCCGGGTTTGATGTGGATTCTGTTTCATTATATCAAACCCGGACAGCCGGTTGGTCATATATAATACAATATATTCATGATGTTGATCCTGATAACGTTTTAACAGATATTAATGGAGATACCGTTTTGACATTCAATATTGATTCACTATATACACACGACAGCGCTCTTGCCTTCAATGGCAGTGATAGTTTATATTTTAGCGATGATGACTATGGTTTTGGGTTAATAGCCTGGTTTCATCCTACCTGTAATACACGTGATACTACTGCTTATGTGCCCGGTTATATAAGCTACCAGCCATTGTTTAATTATGAAGCGGATGCCGATACTGTTTGGTCGTTTGGACAAATATTTACCTATATATCACCTTCCTTCAGTATACAACCCACCCTGGTTACAGTGGATGGAGTAACCCGTACCGCCTGCTGGAAAATGCATATAACAAATGCATCAAATGGAAGGGCTTTTCACACATGGATGGCAGCAGGCTCACCATCGGGGAATATTGATGTGATAAGTATAACACCTGGAAACCCGCAAAATGATATTTTTACGTTGGAAGATTTGGGTCCTTATGAAGCCCGTGATGTACAGGTATGCGCCAATTATGATTGCAAAAATCCATTGGGGAAAGATACACTAATTGTGTACTTAGGGTGGAACTGTCCCTATTATCCCGCTTCCATACAGTATTATCCCTGCGAGTTGGATTCGTTCATTTTCATCCTGCAGCCGCGTACCTCGGCCCTTCAACGGGAAATTGTCATAAACAATAATAATGATAGCATCTCAATCTGCCAGTTCATACCCGTTGAGGTAATTATCAGCAGCAGCGACGTGGCGAATGTCTACAATATCACTGTTCAGCAGACAATACCGGAAGGAATGGTTTTTGATTCCTTAATCGGCGGACAACTGGAATATCCTGTCGGCATAGTAGTTGATAGTAACCTCACACCGGTATTCAATGGTAATTCGATTACATGGTACCTGGAAAATTATAACCCTTTTTTCCAGGAATACGGGCTTCCGGGTTCCGGTTTTACCAAACACGCCGATTCAACAGAAATGAAAATCTCCTACAACCTCATAAGTACGTGCAGCCTGAACCCACAACATCAAACTTCCATCACTGTATCGGGCATTACCAACTGCAGAGACTCTATTATTTTACCCACATTTATCAAAACGTTTGAGATTATTGACTACCCTCAATATGCTCAAAAAACAGTTGAAATAGCGGCAGAAGATTTTTCAGTATGCGATAGTACAGCAACTATTGAAGTAATTATTGTGAATGTTGATAGCATAGCAACAGATTCTATTGACCTGTTTAACTTTGTTTTACCGGATTGTGTAAGCTACAATGATGCATTTACGGGTATTACGAATCCACCTGCAGGAATACCTGATACTAATGGGAATACGGTTACATGGAACCTACCTGATGGTGTAGAGCCTGGCGATACCATTGCTTTTTCGTTTGATGTGAAGATAACAGATAGTTCCTGTGGAAACATTACCTACAACTATGAAGGTAGCACAACGGTAGCCGATAGTTTGCCCTGTGGTCTTTTAAATAACTACTGTTACTATGATGTTCCTGCCGGTGAAGATTTTACGGACAATAAATTACGAGTACCGCTAAGTTCCGTTATTTCTCCGTACCACGTTTCATGTAACGGTGTATGTGATGGCAGTGCTACAATAAGTGTTTCAGGTGGAAGCACACCGTATAGTTACCTATGGTCAAACGGCGAAATAAATTCTGCTATAAGCGGGTTATGTGCGGCATTGTATAAAGTCACTGTGACAGATCATGACAGTTGTTCAATTACTGATGGGATAATTATCACAGAACCACCAATATTGAATTCTGATATAATAAGTTCGGTTGATGCAACCTGCTGGACGCCTTGTAATGGTTCGGCTACGGTTAGCGCTACCGGGGGAACTCCTCCCTATACTTATTTATGGACAAACAATACGACACAGCCAACGGTTAATACCTTGTGTGGTATATTAAATACAGTAACTGTAACCGATAGTCACGGATGCAAGGATACATCCACAGTCACAATCACGGCGCCACCGGAATTGTTCGTAAACATCGGTTTGGTAACAAATGTTTCTTGTCATGGTTTTTGTGATGGCGAGTTGATTGGTTCTTTTACCGGAGGCGTAGCTCCGCATAGCTTTTTATGGAGTGATCCTCTGGCTCAAACTGATTCTCTGGCCCACAGTCTTTGTGCCGGCTCATACACATTGACAGTGACCGATGCGCTGGGGTGCTCGCAACATTCATCCAATACTATTACACAACCGACCGTACTTCATACAACTTTATTGACCGATACATTCCCGAGCGGACATAATATTTCCTGCTACGGTGATTCAGTGGGCATAATAAATCAGACAGTTTCCGGCGGTACACCACCTTGTACTTTTATATGGAATGACGGAGCAGTCTCGGAAGATCGCGATTCAATTCCGGCAGGCGCCTACACTGTAACTGTTACCGATGCAAACGGTTGCATTAACGTTGATTCTATTACGCTGACTGAACCCGATTTGCTGACATCATCTTTAACCGGTTCCATATTCGGAGGATATAATGTCTCCTGTAACGGAGATACCAATGGCAGTATTGATCTGACAGTAACGGGAGGGGCGTCGCCTTATTCATACTTATGGTCTGATGGGGAAAGTACAGACGCCCTACAGGGCGTCTCAGCAGGCATTTATTCGGTTACGGTTACCGATATTAACGAATGCACATCAACATCGTCAATAACCCTGACCGAGCCAGGTGTGCTGACATCTGTAATAAGCGACTCAACAGAAATATCATGTATTGGAGCTTGTGACGGTACAGCTACGGTATCTGTTACAGGTGGCGCATCTCCTTATTTCTATGCGTGGAGTAACGGTGATAACACTCTGTTTGCCGATTCCCTTTGTACGGGGATCTATAATGTATCAATCATGGATACCAATGGTTGCCAGACAATGTCCTCAGTTTTTATTCCTGAGCCGGATGCTTTTGTTCATGAAAAACCGGATGTCGAAGAACTGGTTGTGTGCACTGAAAGCCCGTTTGAAATATTATTCTCCAATCATAGCTGCGATACCCTGTTTGATGTTCGTGTTACCGCTATGATGCCGGATGGAATGATTTATACGCCGGGCAGCGTTACAAGCAATTTGGCTTCGATTGCTGCAGAAGATATAAGTATACCTAACTGGCCACAGTTCAATATTCCTGTTATTCCAACCGGTTCGGATATCAGTATCAATTACAATGCATTTACCGGTTGTGAAATAATCCCACATTTCAGTTCCGGTAACCTTATCCTGGATAGCACGCTGATTGAATATTCAACAGATAACTATAACCACATACAGATACTGAAAAATACGGAATCGCACAATGTATTGTATGCAAACCTTGCAATTACCGGTATTACCAATAATACTTATACGGGCATTGCCGGCGCTCAATTTCAACGGACACTTACAATTGTTAACGGGGGCAACATGGCTTCTGCCGGATTTTTACTGCTTGATATGCACGGAGATGGTATTGAAATCATGACGATTGACACAGGTATGCTGCTCAATGGAAGCGGAGCGGATACAGTCATGTTTGATAGTATCTTTTTACCGCCCGGAGGCAGTATGCAGCTCACTGAAACCGTTAAAATTGTCGGTTGCAATTCCCTGAACTCCAAATTTATTGTAGCCGGTTGCAATACCGGAAGTTGTGAAGACGATATCAACTATGCCTCTGTAGCCGTATTTCCCGGTTGGCCGAAGATTACAGGAACAATTGCTATCCCGGATAGCTTTAATTATTGCGGCAATGACGGAAAAATTAAATATATAATTACCAACAACGGGTGGCAGGCAGGTACAGATGCCGGAGCAGCCAGATCATTTAGCATTCGTTTTGAAACACCCCAGAATGTAGCAGTATTGGATAGCTTTATTGCAAACGGGGAGGAAATTCCCGATTCAATTATTGAATTTAATGCCTCAGATGAATCTTATACCATTCATTTTTCCGGGTTAGACTATGACCTTGACGGAGCAGGCGGAATTACCGACATCAACGGAGATAGTATTTTTGCAGAATTACCGGTAGGAGACACCTTAATTATTGAAATGGACATTCATCTGAATTTTGATGAAGATTTTAGCCCATTATTAGCAAGATATGTTAACAGCTATATTAAGACCTGGGTAGGATACTATGATCAATGCGGGGATGGATTGATGGATATTATAGGTAAGTATTTCGATCTTGATCGGAAACCCTGTCTGGATCAAGAATACTTAGTAGCCCCATTGGATATCAATAATAACGATACTGTTCCTGTTAGCTTATGTATGAATCTTCCTGTTGGCGATCAAATTGTAATTGATTGTCCATCAAATCGCTACTTTGCTTATTTAAACCTGCCGCAGAATTACGTTATTACTTCCCCGGTTACATGGAACGATGATACAATTTCGTCAAATATTTGGCAAGGCGATACTATTATACTGGATGGCGGCGGCAGACAGGGATGTTACAATTTTGATATAACCCTGAATTGTGACACGGCAAACCCGTTTGAAGTAACCGACACTATCAGATACGCTCTGATGTACGCTTGTGACACGGGTGAATGCCTGAAAGAAGTAACAAGCAACTCCTTTACAATGACCAATCACTATTATGATTGCCCTGATACAAATCCTTCCTGCATAGCCACTACCGATATTAATGTGCAAAGAACCACCCTCGGATGGACAGACGCAACCAAAACCACGCCCGTTACGGATACCACAGAAGGCATACGCCTCGATGCCGCTTATGTGTTCGATAGAATAAGGGTGGAAGTCAAAGGAATTGTAAAATTTAGTGCGTTTAATAATGTTCATATTGAGCTTGCTTATACTTTACCAGATAGTGTAAATATATTAACATTCGCAGATGCTAAATTAAACTTTATTCGTAATGGAGATACATTATCGAATAATTGTCCACTAAATACTTTTCTTTTATCAATAGTGGATTATAATCCAGTAACTTTTGTTTTAGATTTCGAAGTCAACATGAATACTTGTCTTCCCCCTCCATATTTAACATTTCCAGATGACTCTATTATCCTAATCGCCAACTTCGTAGTTGAAGAACCGGCTTATTTGAATTCGTTAAACAACATTTTTAGTGTGTTTACAGCCCGTCATTACGGAATTAACTCTTTAGGGGATACGTTAGGATGTGCTTCCCAAAGACAA
>JACQWN010000453.1:5915-10135 GCA_016209245.1 Bacteroidia bacterium | reverse complement strand
AGTGTAAACTGCAAAATGAAAAATGCCGATTTTTTGGCATTTTTCATATTACATCAAAAGTAGTTGACACTTTTTTAAATTTGCTAATGAATAATATTTTTTATTCTTTTGCAAGGGAGAAAAAGAACGGATAATATGCTTGCAAAAACTTACGGTAGCGCTGTTTATGGTATAAAAGCGATAACAATTACGGTTGAAACGGATGTTTCACAGGGTATTAATTTTTTTATTGTAGGGCTTCCCGATAATGCAATTAAGGAAAGCCAGCAAAGGGTTGAATCCGCTTTACGGGCGAATGGCTTTAAGCTGCCTGGCAAAAGAATTGTGATTAATATGGCTCCGGCTGATATCCGGAAAGAAGGTTCGGCTTATGATTTGACAATAGCATTAGGAATTTTGGCAGCATCCGACCAAATAAAATGCGAAAATTTTGAGAAATATATTATTATGGGTGAGCTTTCGCTTGATGGCGGTCTTCAGCCGATAAGAGGCGTATTACCAATAGCAAATCAGGCAGGGAAAGAAAAGTTTGAAGGATTTATTCTGCCAAAACAAAATGCAAGGGAAGCTGCTGTGGTAAATGACCTAAAAGTCTATGGTGCAGAAAATATTAAACAGGTAATTGATTTCTTCAATAATAATACAGCTCTTGAACGAACAATAGTTGACACGGAAGCAGAATTCTATCAGAGCATAAATAAATCAGATGTAGATTTTTCCGATGTAAAAGGACAAGAAAATGTTAAAAGGGCAATAGAGGTAGCTGCTGCCGGCGGACATAATATTCTTATGCTTGGACCTCCGGGAGCTGGTAAAACAATGCTTGCCAAACGAATACCTACAATTTTGCCTCCATTTACATTGCAGGAAGCATTAGAAACGACCAAAATCCATTCGGTAGCCGGAAAATTTGAGCGTCATACCTCACTTATCACACAACGGCCATTCCGGGCTCCACATCATACTATTTCTGATGTCGCTTTAGTCGGGGGAGGTACATATCCGCAACCCGGCGAAATTTCACTCGCTCATAATGGTGTTTTATTTCTCGATGAGTTGCCTGAGTTCAAAAGAACTGTGCTCGAAGTCATGCGTCAGCCGCTTGAAGATAGAATAGTAACTATCTCGAGAGCTAAATTTACAATTGCTTATCCTGCCAGCTTTATGCTTGTTGCCTCAATGAATCCCTGTCCCTGCGGCTATTACAATCACCCTGAACGGGAATGCTTATGTACACCGGCATTAGTTCAAAAATATCTCAGCAAAATATCAGGTCCTCTGCTCGACCGTATTGATATACATCTTGAAGTCGTTCCCGTACCTTTCAGCAAATTATCGGAAATACACGATTCTGAAACCAGTGAAACAGTCCGTACCCGAGTTATTAAAGCGAGAAAAATCCAGGAACAACGGTTTAAAAATATTCTAAAAGTTTACTGTAATGCTCAAATGTCGTCGAAGCTGTTACGCCAGTATTGTAATATTGATGCTGCAGGTGAGGAAATGTTAAAAAATGCTGTAAATAAAATCGGGCTTTCAGCCAGAGCTTATGACCGTATCCTTAAAGTATCACGCACAATCGCCGACCTCGACAACAGCGAAAAAATCGAACCCCAACATCTTGCCGAAGCTATTCAGTACAGGAACCTGGATAGGGAAGGATGGGGAAGCTGATGTAATTATCAATAAATTCTCTGATACATCCATCCCCGCCTTTTTTTGAAAGGATTACCCCTGCAACTGCTTTGACCTGTTCAAGGGCATCGGCGGGACAAGCAGAAAGACCAACCTTTTGCATGATTTCAATGTCGTTGATATCATCACCTATGAATGCTATTTCTTTCAGCGATATTCTTAGCTGTTTACACCATTCCTCAAGGATTCCGAATTTAGACTTTGTTCCAATATATATATATTGAACTCCTAGTGCTTTGGCTCTTCTTTCAACAAGCTTGCTGACAAAGCTGGCGCTGATAATCCCAACAGGGAACCCATTTTTAATTAGCTCTTTGATACCCATTCCATCTTTGGTATTGAATTTTTTCATGTCATCGCCCTGCTCGGTATAATACATTCCGCCGTCGGTCATAACACCATCAACATCAAGCACCAGAAATTTTATTTGTTTCTGTTTTTTAACTTTACCTGAAAGATTTTGTTTTAACAGATTATCAGCAGGAATTTGAAAAAATTCACTGATTGATAACAGTTGACTGATTGACGGTTCTTCGGATTTACCTTTAAACCATGCATCTAAAGTTGTCTTTGATATTCCGGTAAATGATGAAAATGCATGAAAATTGAATTGTTTCAGATTAGAAAGGTATTTTAAATTATTTTTTAAAAAATTCATAATTTCTGGTAAATTTTAGTTGAAGTATAGTATTAATTTGAGTAACTTCTCAATAACCTGTGTTTTTATAGTTGGTAGTTGGTAGCGGTAGTTGGTAGTATAGTAATGACTCCATACTACCAACTACTACTACCAACTATTGACTTTTTCACACTCCACAACTTATTGAGAAGTTACCAATTTGAAAATCTAAAATTTTTATATAATTTTATAACCTATTGCATTAGCTACAGCTTTAATTGATTCAAATACTCTTTTAAATTCTTCATGATTAATTTGCTGTGATGCATCCGATTTGGCTTGTGACGGGTCGGGATGCACCTCGATGAGCAAACCGTCAACGCCCATCGCCACACAGGCACGTGCAAGATCATGAACCCCGTAAGCATAACCTATTGCATGGCTTGGGTCAAGCACTATGGGCAGGTTTGTATATTGTTTCAGATACGCCGCACAGCATAAATCAAGTGTAAAACGTGTTTTATTTTCAAAAGTGCGGATACCTCTTTCACATAATATTACATTATCGTTTCCCTCGCTGAGGATAAATTCAGCCGCCTGAACAAATTCCTGAAGAGTAGTGCCGAACCCCCTTTTCAGTAATACCGGTTTTCTGGTTTTTCCACATTTCCTTAAAATACCGTGGTCATACATTGATTTTGCCCCAATCTGAACAATATCGGAATAAGCAATTACTTCATCGGCATGAGTCGAATCGCGGACTTCGGAAATAATTTTTAAATCATAAATTTTACGCATTTTATCGAGCAGCTTCAAGCCATCAAGACCCAAGCCCTGAAACGAATAAGGCGATGTACGGGGCTTATAAGCGCCGGCTCTTAAAACTTTAATATTTAATTCTTTAAGTAATAAAGCTGTCTTATCTATCATTTCATGGTTTTCGACAGCGCAAGGTCCTGCCATCAGCAAAGTATTTTTATGAATTCCGCCAATGACAAGCTCGCCAAACCGGATTTCCCTTTTTGAGCGGTATTGCCGGCTTGATAATTGCATGTCATTTTCAAAAACATATATTTTTTCAGCAAATTCATTAAATTTTTCAGGAAGTTTTTTTGTTTTTGACCCTGTGATAATAATATCTCCTTCCGGTTTATGGATTAAGATACCCTGCAACTCTGATGCAATTTGTTCTAATATTTGTTTATCAGTATTTACCTTTATTTCAATAATCATTATAATTCTCCCTTAATAAGATTTACGAAAGTAATAGCCCCTGTAAGCTTATTTGAATCATTAACCACAGGAAGATATGACACCGGAAACTTTTGTTTCTTTACAAGATTTAACAGTTCTATAACTGTATGGTTTTCATTAGCAGTAAAAGGAGTCCGGTTGAGCATATCTTCCAGCAATGTTTTATTAAGATTATCAAGATTTTTTAATAAGCCCTTTCTGACATCCGCATTGGTAATAATTCCATCAAGATGTCCATTGTCGTTAATTACCAAGGTAAATCCGAGCTTATAATCCTCGATAGAATGTAAAACATTGTGTAATGTGGCGGAATCCCTGTGTAACATAGGAATCTCATCGGAACATCTCATAAAATCTTTTAATTTGTATTGAGAGTCCACTTCATTTACTTTCAGATTCAGCATAGCGATACCGAGGTCGGACTCTTTGAAAAGATATGAACCTGCAACGGCAGTGTCAACGCCAAGATTTCTGAGAATAAATGAAACTTCACCATTGACTCCGCCGTCAACATGTATTCCTTTTGACGGATATATGCTTTTAAATTGCCTTATTTTTTTAAAATTACTTTTATCGAAATAACCTCCGCTTCGGCCGGGCGTAGTTGCCATGAAAAGAATAAAATCGAACCGTTCGCTGTAAGGTTCGAAAA
>JACQWN010000453.1:0-5882 GCA_016209245.1 Bacteroidia bacterium | reverse complement strand
CAGATATATCTGTTTCTGAAATAATGGAAAGTCCAAGCTTTGAAGTGATTGAATCCGGCACTTTCAGTATTTTGTCAAGCTCTTCATATTGAAATGTTACATATTCAGGACGGTTCTTTGCTATAATGTCGAAATATCGCCATGGTGCAGGAGAAATAATATGAATATCAACCGGTTTCCCGCTATATTGCCGTATAAATTCGATATCTTCAAAAACAGAGGGGTCGTCGTTGCAGTCAATATGAAACAAGTCAATAGTATGTGCATCAAGAGATTTAATCAAAGAGCGTAAGTCTTTGCTATGATTTGCATATATGGAAGCGGATATTTTCATTTGCCGGCAAAGATATATTTTTTCTGAATATGATGAATCTTGTAAATGTAACTATAAATATCTACGTTCTCCGCCATTGCTTATGCACGCTGTTAGGGCATTTGCTGTTTATCTTGATGTAAAATATAGATTGTTCCTTTATTTCTTCCTATTGATTCAATAATGTTCTCATTCTTTAAATGCAGTAAATCCTTTTTTATTGTATTTATTGATATTTCGCCAAATTTTTTGGATAAGTCATTTAATTTAATTGGTTGATTTTTCTTTATGAATTCTATAAGATTTTTTTGTCTATCATTTAGATATCCGCCTTTTTGTTTATATATATCATATTTTTTCTCCAGTCTTGAAATTAAGATATTAATGCATTCTAAAAAAAAGAGAATCCATTTATCAATAATTTCATTTTTTGTATCTCTGTTCTTTTGTCCTGACATTAAAGCCTGGTAATAATCCTTCTTTTTTTGTTCGATTAAGTTCTCAAAAGAAACATACTGGACAAATTGATAATTATACTTAATTAATAATAGCGTGGTTAACAGGCGTGATAATCTTCCATTACCATCTTGAAATGGATGAATTGATACAAATTCGTATATAAATGTTGCAATTATTAATAAGGGATGAATATCTTGTTTTGTAAATTGAGTTTTTGCCCATTTTACTAAATCTCTCATTTGAGAATCAACCAAATGTGGCTCTGTCGTATTAAATATTACTTTTTGTGTTCCGTTTGGATAATTTGCAACTACTTTATTTGAAAGAGTCTTGTACTTTCCCCGATGTCTTGAATCTTTATCACTATGTTTTAATAAAATGTTATGTAGATGTTTTATTGAATTCTCCGTTAAGTCAATTGTTGCGTAATTATCATAAATGATTTCTAATGTGTCAAAGTATCCTATTACCTCCTGTTCATCACGCGAGACAAATTTGGTAATTTTAATATTATCCAATAATTTCTTAATTTCTTCATCTGTCAACTTAGATCCTTCAATTCTTGTTGATGAACCAATACTTTCAATTGTGGCTATCTTTCGTAATTCTTTCAGGTACCGGTTCTCTTTTTTTTCATTGATATCCCATTTACCTTTAAATAAATCAATCTGACTTATTACTTTGATTATTAATTGATTGGTTTTAAAATCAAAATTCAGTTTTTTAATAATATCCATATTGTATCCTTATTTTATCCAATAATTTGGCGTAAATATAACACTATTATTCATATCGTATCTATATTTTATCCAAATAATTTTTACAGCATTTGCCCTAACGTTTGCGGGGTTGCTTCTCGTGCCGACTTATTATGGTCATGCCTTCATTCCATTACGGCAGAAAAATGTGAGAAGCTCTCCCCGTCAGGTCTCCTGGCGGGGCAGCTTACTCGATTGCACCCGTTTATTCTTTTTTTACTTCTTTAAAAATGCCTTCCAATGTCTCTTTATATTTGGTATATTTATAAAGATTAGTCTCTTTTAAAATGGAACCCAAAAGCAAATCATTTTTCTCTTTTTCTGAACCATTTTCTTTATTTATGCAAATAAGGTGATATAAAAGAATTTCAAAATATTTATCAAGATAATAGCTTTTATAACTTTGTACTCCTTTGTCTTTAATAATAATCATTTCAAAGTCTGGAAAATAAAAGTCACTGAATTCATAATAAGGCAATCCATTAAATTTGGGGAATTTTTTAATATTTTTATAAGCTTCTTTTGTATTTGCAGGTTTTGGAATATTCATATAACCCCAAATTTCTGACCCGCAAAAACTCATGCAACGTAAAAATAAAATTCCTTTTTCTGTATCATCCCTTAGATTGCAATCTTTAATTTTTATATCAAATTTAGAAAGATTGAATGGTTGATTTTTATTACCAACTGCAGTAAATAGCATTCCATAATAATTATCAATCAGTTCGTATCGTTGAATTTCTTTTTTTGTTAAGCTGTCAATAAGTTTATTGTTGTCTATTTGATGTTCATCCCTTAAATTTTCAAATATAGCATCGACAATATAAATCTGTTTAATAGTTATGTCATCAGGAATTCCTAAGAATTGTTGAGAAAGAAGATCGTTTCGTGTAGTAATTGTCTGAACAATGAATTCAGTAGTGGCTTTAAGATTTTCTGGTATATCTGCTTTAATATCTTTTAAAATTTCATTTGTCGGTTCATTCCGAAACAAAAAATCCTTATACGTTTTTGCAAGTTCAATAAGTTTTTCATTATTTGTTGTCTGTCCAAAAGTCAGTATTGTCAGGCAAAGGCCCAGAAATGTAAATTTTATTTTTTTCATTTTAATTATATTTAAGCTGAAATTTATCCCGTTTTATTTATAATCAACGAAAAACTCATGCTCATATTTTATAGTCGAAGCCAGCCTGCGCTCCTCGAGCAATAACCCGTTTTCGTCGTATATGTTTTCAATAAACATTTCCGTAATTCCTAATGCATTGAATCTTTCTTCTCTGGTTATATTTCCCGAATCATTATATTCGCGTTTTATCATATATAATTCACCGTACTTTTGCTCAATCTGGTTTCCTTTTTCGTCATATTTGAAAGTGAGCTTTTCAATCAGCTCGCGTTTCGGATTTACTGAAATTCTCGATATTAAATTGCCCTTTTCATCGTATTTATACATGGTTTCGGTTTTAAAAATCATATTTCCGCTGTAATCTTTCTCTTTAATTAATTGATTATTTTCGTCATATTCAAGATAGACGGCTTCTTCAATCTTTTCTCTTTCATTGTAAACACATTTTTCGATAAGTTTCTGCTGTTGGTTAAACTTATAGCATTCCCTCCCTTCAAATTCATTATCCTCGCTCCATGAAACGATTGTCAAAGTTTTTCCATCCGGGTCGCGTATGTATTTTTTTACCGACTGTGAACCATCGCTATATTCTGCGTAAACTTCACATACTTTAGAATTTTCATCTCTCTTATAGGTAAATTTTTCAGAAATTTCATCTTCAGGCGAATAATTGATTTCTTCGAGCAAATCTCCTTTTTCATCATACCTGTAAGTAACTTTAGACTCGATTTCACCGGCAGATGCATAGCTCACGGCGCAAATAACCCTGCCGTCCTTATCATATTCAATAAATGAGCTGACAAAACCATCATCATCTTCACCAGATTTAGTAACTGCCTTTGTGAATTTTATTATTTTCATAAAGTTTGTAATTTTTTATTTTCCCAACGGTTGTGCATATGCAACAACATCCTTGCCTGTGATAATTTTAGGAACCAATATAATAAGCCGTTCAATTACATTCCTGAATTCACGGATATTTCCTGTCCAGTTTATTTTTTGCAATTCAGCGATTGCCTCATTAGTGATTTGTTTAACAGGCATTCCATACTCTTCACAAATAAGGTTGATGAAATGCTCTGCCAGAAGCGGTATGTCTTCTTTTCTTTCATTAAGCGAAGGGATATGAATAAGGATTACACTCAGGCGATGATATAAATCGTCTCTGAAATTATGTTGTGAAATTTCTTCAGGGATATTTTTATTTGTGGCGGCGATAATCCGCACATCAACTTTGATGTCTTTGTCGCTTCCTACGCGGGTTATCTTGTTCTCCTGCAACGCTCTCAGCACTTTCGACTGGGCGGAAAGGCTCATATCTCCGATTTCATCAAGAAACAAAGTGCCGCCGTTTGCCTGTTCAAATTTCCCGATACGTTGCTTGATAGCTGAGGTAAACGACCCTTTTTCGTGTCCGAAAAGCTCGCTTTCAATTAATTCCGATGGTATTGCAGCACAGTTTACTTCGACAAACGGCATATCAGCTCTGTGACTTTTTTCATGAATCCATCGTGCTGCAATTTCTTTCCCTGTCCCGTTTTGTCCTGTTATTAGCACTCTTGCATCGGTTGGCGCTACTCTTTCTATAATTTCTTTTACCTTGCGAATGGCATCCGATTCGCCTATCATTTGATGCTGCTTGCTTACTCTCTTTTTAAGAGCTGGTCTCGCCCAGCAAATTATTTTTTTCCAGAGCATTGCGTATTGTAATAAGCAGATGGTTTAAATCAAGGGGCTTTTCAATAAAATCGAATGCGCCTTTTTTAATTGCATCTACAGCGGTATCAATGCTGCCATGACCGGATATCATTACAATCTGTATTTCAGAATTAAGCTCTAATATTTTTTCAAGCACCTCGCTCCCGTCCATTTCAGGCATCTTGATATCGCATAATACTAAATCATAGCTATTGTTCCTGATAAGCTCAAGCCCATCTTTGCCATTGGCTGCAAGCTCTACCTGATATCCTTCATATTCAAGTATTTCTTTAAGAGTATTTCTGATACTCTTCTCATCGTCAATTACTAATATTTTCGACATACTATTGCTTAAAACGATATAAATTTCCGCAAATTTAGAAAGAATAATTGTAACTGTTTAGGTTTAGGTGCAAAATTACCCCACCGAAGTACGAATAAAATACGAACTTACGAATTACGAAAGGGTTCGCGGTTGACAAATTCGTAATTCGTCGGTTCGTAACAAATTCGTACTTCGATGGAGTAATTGTATGAAATAACATAGACCTAAATAGTTACGAATAATTTATACATAAAACATACTCAAAGGGAAGGGAGAAAAAACAACCAAAAAAATAAATGAAAATTAAAATTTTAATGTAAATTTGCTGCTTTATTAGTTAAAAATTAATTTTATGAAATATTTAATATCAATCATTTTAGTATTTATCTCAATAAATTTACTTTATAGTCAAATAAACGAGGTTCGTTTTACTCTTGATGACCGTGATTGCCTTATTCGTGTTGAAGAACAAGTAAAAGCTCTTACCGCCCGAATTGATGATATGAATTTACGAATTTATGAAATAGACAACCGAATGAATAACCGGATTGATGATTTAAAAAACTTAATCTATGTTGTTATTGCCGGAATTTTTGTTCTGATTGGTTTTGTTATTTGGGATAGAAGAAGCACTGTTGCACCCGTTGCACGTGATATTCGAAAAATAAAAGCAATTCTTGAGGAACTTTCTGAAAAAAATACTGACCTGAAAGAAATACTGAAACGAGTGGCTTTATAAGTTAGGCAAAAATCACTAAAAATGTATCGTTTTTTAGAAAAAATAATAATATTAACAGGTTTAAATTTCTTCCTTTTTTATTATCCTATATCTGTTATTGCCAACGAAGATACAACCACTTATCACGAAGCAATAAAAGAGGATTTTAAACCCGGCGAATTTATCATGGAGCATATCGGCGATAGCTATGAATGGCATATTGCAAACATCGGTCATTTTCACCTGTCTATCCCTCTGCTTGTGATTTTATATAGCGAACATTCCGGGCTTAATCTTTTTTGTGCTTCTAAATTTCATCATGGACAATCATCATATAAGAATTTTAGAATTTCTCATGAAGGACAATACAAAGGGAAAATTGTTGAAATGGTCAATGGCGTGGAATACAGGCCATGGGATTTTTCAATTACCAAGAATGTATTATCCTTGTTTTTCAGCATTATTCTTCTTCTGGTGATATTTAT
>JACQWN010000473.1:3024-5299 GCA_016209245.1 Bacteroidia bacterium | reverse complement strand
CTCAAAGGTGTTTTCTTTTGTCACTATTTTTATTAAAATTGTAAACTAAAAAATAGGCATTTTGAAAAATGCCGAAATTTTTTAACAAAATTATTTATACTATGAAAAATACATTGTTATTAATTGCCTGTCTTATTTTTTCAGGCTCCTTATTTGCCCAATCTTATGAGATAGATACCTATAATGGTCAAACCGTTAGTACATGCACAGGGACTTTTTACGATAGCGGGGGCCCATCGGGCGATTATAATAATAGCGAAGATTACCAGGTTACTTTTTGTAGTAGCATACCCGGCGCACAGATAATGGTCGAATTTACATCGTTTCAAGCGGAAAGTCCGACCTTTGATAATCTGACTGCATATCAGGGCATCGGAACTGGCGGAACACTAATCGGTAGCTGGGGAAATAATACCTTACAAGGACTGACCCTGGAATCTACAAGCTCCGGTTGCATTACTTTTGTCTGGCACACAGATGGTTCTGTTATATATCCAGGGTGGACGGCAAATATTAGTTGCACTTTTCCATGCCAGGATTTTACAGTTGACATTGTCAATACAAGCATCCCTTATACCAGTGGCGATACAATTGATTTATGCCAGGGTCAATCAATTACTTTTACCGCAGCAGGAACCTATCCAAATAATAATCTCAACTATCCGCAAAGTGATACAACTACTACTTTCCAGTGGGATTTTGGCGATGGTCAGCAAGGGACAGGCCAAACAATCACACATACATTTACCGACGGTGGCGGATATTTTGTAACATTGAATGCTTATGATGTTTACAATTGCGATAATGTTAATTATGTAGTAAATATGATTCGGGTATCCACCACTCCTACATTTGTCGGTACAAATATTATTGAAGATACAGTTTGCGCAGGCGAAACCATTAATTTTAATGGTTTTATTCAGACTGAACCATGGGAATTGGCAGTTCCCCCACCTTGGGCAGGTACTACATTTCTTCCTGATGATGCTTCGGGTTTTTATCAGACAGCAATTACTTATGAAATTTTTACCCCCGGACAAACTCTGACAGATATTTATGATATTGAATCATTGTGCCTTACAATGGAGCATTCTTATCTGGGCGACCTGACTCTCCAATTAATCTGTCCAAGTGGTCAGACTATGACACTTGTATTATATGATGCACCACAATACCCGGTCAGTTGTGGAGGAACTTTTCTCGGAGTGCCTATTGATGATGACGGCAATCTGAATCCTGGCACCGGCTATGAATACTGCTGGACACCGGTTGCAACCAACGGAACTATTCAGGATAATTGCGGAGGTTGGGGAACTACTTTGCCATCCGGTGATTACGAGCCACTTGACCCATGGACAAACTTACTTGGCTGCCCTTTGAATGGCGACTGGCAAATATATATCTTCGATAACCTTTATTCCGACAACGGTTATATCTTCCAATGGATGATTGACTTTGACCCATCTATTATCCCAACTAATCTATGGGTATTTGAAAATTCATACAACCCGGCTGATTATATCTGGAGCGGAAATAATATTACCTCCCAAACAAATGGTGTCGGGACGGCAATACCAATGTCAACCGGCAACGTAAACTATACTTTTACCGCTATTGATGATTTCGGTTGTTCTTATGATACAACGATTTCGGTTTATGTTTTATCTGCAGGTTCGCCAGGTTGTTGCTCAATGCCAGCCCCTTATGCCGGCGCTAATGATGCAGTATGCGGATATTCTTATTCTTTAAGTGCTACTCTTACACCAGGTAATACAGGTACATGGTCATATACAGGACCGGGAACAGCTACTTTTACTAATAACACCTCCCAAACCACCGATGTAACTGTTGACACTTACGGAAGTTATAACTTCATCTGGCTGGAGCAGAATTCCCCTGCATGTTCTAACGCCGACACCGTCGTAATTACCTTTAATCCAACTCTTTCTTCAGATTTTAGCTTCTCAGGAATAATTCCATGTTATGGTGATGCAGTAACAGTTACTTATACCGGAAATGCTACTCCCGCAGCAAATTATAATTGGAATTTTGGAGCAGGAGTTGCTACAGGAAGCGGACAAGGCCCATATTCTGTCGTCTTTCCCTCCGGAACTAATCAGGTTTCATTGAGTGTTAGTGAATTAGGTTGTTCTTCTAATGCAACTATACATACTATTTCAGCTCCCGATTCGCTTATCAAGAAACCTGACTGGTTCGATAATTTATGTTATGGTTATTGTCAAGGATGGGCATCAATGGGCGTTGAAGGCGGAAC
>JACQWN010000473.1:0-2995 GCA_016209245.1 Bacteroidia bacterium | reverse complement strand
TTGAAGGCGGAACACTGCCTTATTCCTATAATTGGGCTGTCAATGCCGATACTTTATACAATCTTTGCGCCGGACCAATAAGTGTTACCGTCACCGATGCAAACGGATGCACTGTAAGCCATGCTTTTATTATTCTCGAACCAACGGAAATTAGCGCTACCACTACTGCTAACACCGCTCATTGCAATCAGGATGATGGTAATGCTACCGTTTATCCTACCGGCGGAACTGTGTCACTTAATTATGATTATCTTTGGGACGACCCTCAGCACCAGACAACACAAACCGCCTCAAATCTTTCATCAGGAATTTATTTTGTTACTGTCGCCGATGATAATGGCTGTACTTTCGATACCCTTGTTGATGTCGGAAACGCCGATGGTGTCGTAGCTATAATTACTGCACAAACCAACGTAAGCTGCTTTGGCGGAAACGATGGCAATGCTACCGTGACTATTACCGGTGGTACTCCTAACTATTTCTATCAATGGTCTAATGGAACTACTATTGCTACTACAAATACATCACATTCGATTTATAATCTCGAAGCTGATTTATATACAGTTTCCGTCACAGATGCTTATGGATGCCTCGATGCAACTTATTTTGAAATTACACAACCCCCTTTGCTTGTTGCAACTCTTACAGGCGTAAATGTCAGTTGTTTCGGAGGTTCCGACGGTTCGACAAATTTAACCGTTACCGGCGGTACGCAACCATATACATATCTGTGGAATAGTGGTGAAACTACTGAGGATCTTACTAATATACCAACCGGAAATTATGTCGTAACAGTAACTGATGAACACTTATGCTCGCTTTTTAAAAGTATTATTATTACGCAACCTGCGGCCCCTCTGTCAAGCAGCATAATCACTGCTGATGTAAGCTGTTTCGGTGGCTCCGACGGCGCTATAAATCTTTCTGTTGCCGGAGGAACACCAAGTTATCATTATCTTTGGACTAATGGAGATATTACACAAGATATTAATGGTATTCCTATCGGAACTTACTTTGTCACAATTACCGATAATAATAATTGCACATTAGTAAATTCCGCAACTATTAATCAACCGGATGTACTATTATATACGACAAGCTACACCGACGCATCGTGCTTTGGAGAAACTGATGGAACCGCCTCAATTATTGCTTCAGGAGGTACTTTACCATATTCTTATCTCTGGTCGAATAATATTGCAGGACAAAATAATAGCTATCTGGCAGCCGGTACATATTTTGTAACAGTTACCGATGCCCAGGGTTGTACAATATGCCATGGATGCATCCAACTGTAAAAGCATGCTCGAAAACGTAAAAATTCATGTCCGGCCTCCTATTACTGCAGAATTATTTGTCAGCGATGATACAATCTGCCGTGGCGACCCTGTCGAATTTACGGTTCACGCTTCCGGCGGAAAACCTCCTTACATTTATCGCCTTAACGATACTATTGTTACAATTCCACATGTCGCTCATCCACCCACAACATTTAATTACTTGCTTGTAGTATCCGATTCATGCGGCTCGCCTACCGGAACCGATACCGATACCGTTAACGTTCGTGAATTACCGGCTGTCAATTTTACTCCCGACACCACAAGAGGATGCCCTCCGCTTCAGATACAATTCAATCTCGAAACTTCTGAATTTAATTGCCAGAAATATTGGGAATTTGGCGACCCCGGCTCTTTAAACTCTTCTACAAGCACAAATCCATATCATATTTTTCAAAATCCCGGAACTTATACCGTTCAGGTAACAATCACTGATCAATATGGTTGCGTAAATTCCCGGAAACGTGAGAACCTGATTACAGCTTACCCTAATCCGACAGCCGATTTTGATCTGTCCCCGGAAGTCGCTTCCATAACCGACCCGGAAATTACTTTTACAAATTTTTCGCAAGGCCATGACTTCTGTTTCTGGAATTTCGGCGATAATTCAGAAATAAGTAATGACTGCAACCCCATACATATTTATGAAGAACCCGGAAATTATCAAATCATGCTACAGGTTTCAACTATCTATAATTGCTGGGATTCAATCGTTTACGATAGTATCCCTATCCTTGACCAATTTACATTCTATATCCCTACCGCCTTTACTCCCGACGATAATGACCTTAATGATGTATTCCGCCCTTTTATTCGCAGGGGCTATGATGAAAATACTGATCATTCAAAAGATTTTCATTTCTATATTTTCGACCGCTGGGGTTTAGAGATATTTGAAACTAATGATATTCTTGAACCATGGGACGGTCGTGTATATGGAAAAGAATATGCAAGACCCGGAGTATATCAGTGGTATATTTTCTACATGGATAAAGAAGGGAACAGGCATGAAGAATGTGGCTCGGTAACTGTTATCAGATAGTTCGTCAGTAACTGGGTGACTTGGAGTCACACCGTCACTATATAAAATAACTTTTTGCAAACAACCATTTACTAAATTTACCGTCTAATATATACAAATAAAATAATAAGAGTGTGTAACAAATCGGGAGATTATAAGACTAACCCCACACTTCAGTGTGCGGAATAATGAAAGTGCCTCCGCACCTCTTCAGCCATCTTCAGCGGGCTTCCTGCAGGAAGCCCACTGAAGTGAACAAAAAGGGGGCGTGTATTCGCTTAACCCCCATACTAAAGTATGGGGTTAGTCATATAATTCCCCTGATTTGTTACACACTCAAATAATTTTATAAAAATAAATGCCATCAGAAACTCCGATGCTGTAATGATAAGCATATTGCTTCTAACATTTTTATCCGACAAAACAAGATTTCCGGTATAATCATACAAATATAGTAAAATAGATTTATTATTTACATTAACCTGAATAATTCATGAATTTTTAGAATAAAATATATGACTAACCCCGTCTTTTAAGGCGGGGTTAAAAAAAGAAAGCATCTTTACTCCACTCTTCAGCAAAATTTGGAAAATTTTAAAATTTTCCAAATTTTGCTGAAGAAGGTCAAAGAAAGATA
>JACQWN010000472.1 GCA_016209245.1 Bacteroidia bacterium | reverse complement strand
GGAATAACCAAAAAAGGTATTAATATATATATAGAAACTGCTGTTTTGAAAGTATCGGAAATATTTAATCCTAAAAGATTGGCACATCCAAATGTGCTGAATATTATGAGCCAGTAGCGGAAATACATATCTATTCCTTTTATTTCCATAATGGTGTTTCCCAACAGGACAAACGTCAAAGCTTGAATAGCGGATATAGTAAGCAAAATCGTTACTTTTGACATGAGATAACTTGCACGGCTGAGATTCAGAAATTGCTCCCTTTTAAGAATTAACCGGTCTTTAATAATTTCTTCAGCGCTGACAGTTAATCCCATAAAAAAGGCGATAATAACCGCCATAAAAATATATACTGGCAGGTTAGAATTTTCATATAATGTATATCCAAGCTCATTCGTTACATCAACATTGTAATATTTAATAATAAAAGAAAGAGCGAATGCCAGAAAAGGCGCTTCAACCAAATTAATAATCATATATTGTGTATTTGCAATTTTCGACAGGATATCGCGAACTACAAATACTTTAAATTGCCGGAATTTGTTGGGAATTTTAAAATTGATAGGTGGTATTTTTTCCGGGATTGGAATAATTTTTTTTTCCTTTTTAATATTCATCTCAAGAAAATTTTCATTCCATTCCGAAGGAGATATTCTTCTGGTATGTGTCAGATTTCCATATTCATCCAAAACATGTTGTTCAACAATATTAAATATTTGTTCAGGGTTAACATTACCACATGTCAGACATTCACTATCGCTCCAGTTTGCTTGATGAATGCGTGATTTGAAATAAATGATTGAATCAACAGGGTCGCCGGAATAAATCAGATAACCACCATCATCAAGAATAATTAAGCTATTAAACATTTTAAATATTTCAGACGATGGCTGATGAATAACGACAAATACAAGCTTTCCTTTAAGGGCAAGCTCTTTGAGAAGGTCCATGATATTTTCCGAATCTCTTGATGAAAGACCGGAAGTAGGTTCGTCTAAAAAAAGAATTGATGGTTCTCTGATTAATTCAAGTGAAATATTCAGACGTTTTCGCTGCCCCCCGCTTATATTTTTATTCAAAGGACTTCCTACTTTCATATCTTTTATTTCATAAAGCCCCAGATTTTGCAACAATCTTAGCACAGTCCTGATAATCTGAAATTCACTGTAATTATCGAAACAGAGCTTGGCATTATAATATAAGTTCTGAAAAACAGTAAGCTCCTCGATTAGCAAATCATCCTGTGAGACATATCCAATCAGCCCTTCAATTTTCTCTTTTTCAGAATGAATATTTATACAATTAATAAATACTTCACCATTCGAAGGGATATATGAACCATTAAGAACATTAAGAAGAGTTGTTTTCCCGGAACCGCTTGCTCCCATTATTCCTACCAGCTTTCCTGATTCTTCAGTGAATGACAACTGATGAAGTCCGATTTTCGACCCCTTAAATCTGTACTCAATATCCCGTATTTCAAAGACTATTTTTTCCTTTAATTTATCAATATTAAATGCACTGATAATATCGCTGTAGTAAACAGTCTTGATTTTTTTATTTCTTATTGATGAACCAGGAGAAAGCACATATACTTTATCTTTTTGTATTAATTGTCCGTTAAGATAAAATTCACCGTCGCCAAGATATCTCATCAGGTGCATGTCGGTAATCGAAAGACTGAATATTCGAATTTGACCATCAAGGTAATCACAGGTGATATGTTTTACTTTTGGATGATAATATTCTTTTTGATCATCAATAAGCAGTATTCTTGAAGAATTTGGAATTTCATTAAAAGTATAAAGAACAAAAGCCTTGATGCGTTTATATTCTTCTTTTGGGATATGAAAAGTATCGGAAACAGCCTCTACAAATTCGAGCTCCTGCCCTGTAATTTCGCCAAAGTCAGATTTAATAAATTCAAATAAACGCACCAACACGACAATCTTCTGTTTTTGTGTAAGCTCTTCATTAATTGCCATGCATATTTTCAAGACTTCTGCGGCATTACTTTCAGGGGGAGCAATTATTGCGAATAACTGCATCAGGGCTTTAAGTATTCTCTCGCTCATTTCCTGTTTTTTTAGGAAAAATTAATGCAGTTAAATATATCATGCCGGAATTATTGTTGTTTAAAACCAATCAACAATATGGCAAAACCTGAAGTCAAATTTTTTGAGTCGAGTTCAGCTTCAATAATGCAGTCTATTGTCGAGCTGAACTTAAAATCCCAGTATGGTGAATTCTCAAATTCTTTATTGCTGAACAGCGAATTCCTTTCTTTATCGTATAATGAAAAAATCAAATTGCCTTCCGACATACCACTGCAAGCAACAATTCTATATGTGCTTCCACCGTAAAAAGTTGCGTGAAATTCGGCAATCTCATCACCGGTCAGCAGGGCTTTATATTGCTGCCCGTCGGAAATATAAGGAGAACGAAGATATTGTTCACATACTCTCATAATCGTATCAGCCTGGGCTTCAGCCATTTTGGAATAAATTATTCCTGTAAGACATAATAAGCTCAAAAATATCAACCTTTTCATCGTTTAAGCATTTTAATTTATTCTATAATATTATTTCGAATAGCATTAATTTTCTCACTTATCATTTTTATCTGTTCATCGGTAAAAATCAGATTCGATTTGCTGTTGACTA
>JACQWN010000007.1 GCA_016209245.1 Bacteroidia bacterium | reverse complement strand
ATTTTTATCTGATGTATCAGGGTTGGATGCTTGCAAAAAGAGAATGATGATTAGAAAATGAAAATCTATAATAACTATTTGATAATTATTGTCTTAACTTTAGGAGTGTATAAACAGTAGCTATACATAGAGAGGGGAAGGGGGTGAGTACGCCGATTTCGTGATAAAGAGTTTTTGTTTCAGAGTTGATAAATATTTTTCGTAGCACCTCAAAATAAAATTTAGCCGAAAAATAAAGTGAAAATTTATTTGTATTTTTGAAATTTTAAAAATTTTTAACAATGGAAAGCTATAAGAAACCGGATAGGGAAAATGTATCAAACTGGTACATTGATATAATTCAACAGGCAAAATTGTATGATTATGGCCCGGTTAAAGGTACAATGGTTTTAAGACCATATGGATTTTCAATTTGGAAAGCCATACAACAGTATTTAGGAGCTGAAATAGAAAAAAATGGATGTTATGATACATATTTTCCAAGTTTAATCCCTGAAAGTTTTATCACTAAGGAAAAGGAACATATTGAAGGTTTTTCACCTGAATTAGCATTGATAACTTATGCCGGAGGCGAAAAACTTTCAGAACCAATTACAATCAGACCCACTTCTGAGACTATAATGTACAGCTATTTTTCGAAATGGATACAATCATGGCGCGATTTGCCGTTAAAAATAAATCAATGGGTAAATATTGTCCGGTGGGAAAAAAGAAATTTACCATTTATCAGGGGAACTGAGTTTTTATGGCATGAAGCCCACACAGCTCATGCAACAGAAATTGATGCTGACGAACAAATAAAAAGTGCTTTAAGCTTGTATAAACGATTTTTTGAAGAATTTTTAGCCATACCTGTTATCACCGGCAAAAAGACACCAAGCCAAAAATTTGCAGGTGCAGCTTATTCAACTTCATGCGAAGCGTTGCTAATTGATGGCAAAGGATTGCAAATTGGAACTGTTCACAATTTAGGCCAAAATTTCTCGAAAAGCTTTGATATTAAATTTATGAATGTTGATAACAATGAAAACTATGTTTGGCAAACCAGTTGGGGAATTTCTACAAGAGCTTTAGGGGGGCTTATTTTGACACATGGTGATGAAAAAGGTTTGGTTTTACCTCCCAAAGTAGCACCTATTCAGGTTGTAATTGTTCCTATCTGGAAAAACGAAAAAGAAAAAACCGATATTCAAAATAAAACGGAAGAAGTGCTGCAAACACTAAAACTAAACAATATCAGAGCTGAAAGTGATTTCAGAAATGAAAAACCTGGCTGGAAATTCAACGACTGGGAAATGAGAGGCGTCCCAATAAGAATAGAAATTGGCCCAAAAGATGTTGAAAATAACAGTGTTATTTTAGCCCGCAGAGATAATAGAGCAAAAAATGTTGTTAAAAATGACAATCTAATAGACGAAATTAATAACCTTTTGATTGATATACAACACCGTTTATTTAATAAAGCACAAAAGTTTGTCGAAGATAACACTCACTATACTGATAATTATAAAGATTTTTCCGATATTATTGAAAATAAAAGCGGGTTTGTAAGTGCTTATTGGTGTGGAGATGATAATTGCGAAAAATCTGTAAAAGATGAAACAAAAGCTACAACAAGATGTATCCCATTCGATAATGGAACCGGCGAAGGTACCTGCATATATTGCGGTAATAAAGCAACGTTAAAACCTATTTGGGGAAAAGCTTATTAAAAAACTATCTAAAAATGGCTGAATGGCTGAATGGCTGAATGGCTGAATGGCTGAATGGCGAAAATGTAGCAATGTAGCAATGTAGCAATGTAGCAATTCAGCAATTTAGCAATTTAGCAATGAATATTTTAAAAAGTTAAAATCATGCTTTCAGCTTGACAAGTTTAACCCGTTTATAGTATAAATTTACCTCCATAATCTTAGAATGACAACTTCCCCGGTAAGGAAAATTAAAGCCAATACTATCAGCCATTTCCAAAGCTGAATACCTTGGCTCATCTGTTCAATTGAATGAGTAAGATTTTCTTCATCAGGAATAATGAAATTAAAATTATGTAAACCGGTTTTTTTAATTATTCCGGCAAGCTCATCAGTGCTATAACATGTCAGATCAGATTCCTTCCGGTTATAATTAAATGATATTCCGGTCAGAACATTCTTGCCAGCGGTTATATAATAATTACCTGCATAAATAATTTCATTATTAATCAATATTTTGGTTGTAGTTCCGCAAATTGTATCCTGTGGAATAATATCGAATGTTCCTGAAGTATTTGAAATATGAATAATATTATGTTCACCGGCTATGCTCACCGGCAATAAAATCGGGAAGCTCAATAAAATTTTTTTCCCCGATTATATAATAAATATTTTGTACAGGTTGGCTGGTAAGCGCTATGTTATACATTGTAGGAATGAAAATGGGATGTTTTTGAATATTGCTGCATTCTTCCATTGAAGAAATTGCAAAAATATAAGCTTTGCCTTTGCCCACAGGACATAAGCTTAAAATATTATGGCCATCCTTTGTTACTAACAAAGGTTTATCGTTTGTTTGTGTCAGATTAGTAAAAATAAAATGTTTATAAATTACCGGCAAATCGGCATTATCTTCTATTTTTTCGAAAGCATTTTTATATATAGAGCTTTGCTCGCTTATATCTATGATGTTAGTGGTTTGAGTATCAATTGCTGATATAAGGTTTGACTTAATGGCACTTAAAAATTCGTTATAGCCAGTAATATTTACTTCAGGTTCAGGAAAAATAACTACGGTTCCGCCATTATTCATAAAAGCAATCAATTCCTGTATCAGCCCTGAAGATATGTCATTTATTTCATTCAGAATGATTACCATATTATTTTTGAATTTGGAAAAATCAATATTTCCTGCTGCGGTTTCATTTACGATTAAATATGTATCATTGCTGTAAAGAGCTTGCAGGTATTTACTTTCATTTTTGTCATTAATTATCAGAATGCCAATATTTTTTGCCAAATTATAGCTGAAATAAAAAGTATTATCATAAGTTACCGGATAATCGCTGATTTCAATACGACCATTGTGTATTCCTGTGGAAGTATTTGAATAAGAAAGAGACAAATCCTTTGAACAGCTTGACTCGATATTTATGCTTCCGATTGATTTAAGCGAATCGTTAATAAATAATTCAACTGAAATATCACTGTATGATTCATTTGAATTATTTGTAATTCTTATAAAAAGCTCTTCAGTGCGGTTATATGTTCTGACGGGATTTTCAAACCAGCACGAATCAATATACAAATTATTAGCTTTATGTGTAGAAAGAGGGATTAAATGAATATTAATGTCCGGGTCGTTAATAATATTTTGAATATCTGAGCTTACTTTTTGAAAATCTGAAAGGAAAAATATACCTTTGGTGCAATTAGTGTCCTGAATTGCAGACCCAATTAAATCCTGCTGCCGTGCAAAAATATTACTTAAATATACGACACCGGGTGTAACATCAATTTGCATGATATATTCAAGAAGCTGTTCTTTATTTATAAGATGCTGATGTGCCGGCTCAAAATTATTTGTTGAAAGCAGGAATTTAGTATTTACAGGATAGGCGTCAATAATTTCAGCAGCCCTCTTTTTAGCCACTTCGATTAACTTTCCATACGAGCTTTCGGCATCCATGCTGAAAGAATTATCAACATATAAGCCGATAACATTCTGTTGCTTGATTTCAGGTGCATTTTCAATAGTCCGATATGGTTGAGAAAATGCTAATGCTAATGCTGCTATTGCTAAAATCCGCAGAAGAAGGACAAGCAGATGCCTTAATCTCGATTTGGCTTTGGTTTGTTGCTTTACATTCTTCAGAAATTGAATATTGCTGAAATACATTTTTTTATACCGCCGGAAATTAAATAAATGAATAATGATTGGAATGCTCACAGCGGTAAGCGCCCATAAAAATCCCGGATATAAAAAATGAATATTCATTGAATATTATTTCAGCCGTATAGTTCGACAGGCTCACTACAAGTTATTTGAAATATTGATGACTCTTTGTTATAATACGTCAGTATCATCCCCCTCTCTGCTCGTAGAGAGGGGGACCGACGGGGTGAGTACGCCAATACTCATAAGGTGTTTTCTTTTATCACTATTTTTATTAAAATTGTAAACTAAAAAATAGGCATTTTTCAAAATGCCTAAAATAGTTCTAAAAATTTATAAATTTGCAGAACAAATTTATAATATCTTAAAAAATACAAACTCAAACCTTATTAACTATGAATACAACTAATTTTTATAACAGCGTTTTCAGAAAAATATCAAAATTAAATTTTTCTTTGGATAATTGTTTTCCTTTTTTCTATTTTCTTTTCTTCATTATCCTTATTAATAACAGCGGTGCCCAACAATTTACTGTTTCCGAGCTTCCGCTGAATGATGTTGTTGCTCGTTCCCAACTGGGCGAAATCGCCAATATCAGCTATTCCGATAATGGGAAAATGGTGATTCAGCTTGATATTAAAGAAGAACAGGAAATTTATATTCTTGAAAAAGATAGTAAAACTATTACGAAAATCGAATGCCAGGGTAATGAAACAGAACCCTGTCTTAATAAAACCGACGGGCAATACCTGGTATTTACTCATACAAGCGCAGATGGCAATAGCAATATATTTCTTGCCAACCTGTCGACCGGTCAGTTTCAGCAAATTACAAATGCTACCGACCTTGAAAGCCAACCTGCCATTGATGAAAATGCTGCAATAATATCTTTTACAACAACACCCGATTTGAAAAGCCAGAAGAAAGGTATTCAAAATATTGCGTTTTACAATGTCTCGACAAAAGAAATCAAACAAATTACCAATAAAGAAATAAACAGTTACCCATCGGTAAGCGGTAATGGAAGCTCTATCATTTATTGCTCGTCAAACCCTGAAACATTGAAGAATACAATTTATATCTATAATATCAATGCAGGAACTTCCATAAAAGTTGTTTCAAACCCTTCATCCGAATATTTGCAACCAAAGCTAAACCATGATGCATCCAAAGCTTTGTACGTAGAACAAGGGACAGGCGGCGGTAAAACATTTATTATTGAATTGGCGATTAATATCAGGAAAGCGATTAAACAATCGGAGCTAAATTTTCCGTGCTTTGGAAAAAACGACAGTACAATAACTTATTTTAATACCGATGAGGGCTTTATCCATGTTAAAAATGAGAATCCATTTACAAATGTAAAAAATGATGTTGGAATTTACTTTAAACCGTTTTTTGAATTAGCATCCGAAGATTTTAAAGAAACAAGAACCGTGAGATTTGAAAAACTGCTAAAATATGGCGGCATACAAAGTATTGATGTTGCAATAAATAATACATTAATAATGACTTGCAATGATACGCTTTATCTGTATAAGACCGGTGAAGAACGCGCTACACAACTTTCTCTTGATAATGAGGAAATTGATGATATCAAAATCAGCGAAGACGGGCAGAAAATTGTATTTGCAAGCAAAAGAAAAGGGGAATAAGATATTATTTTCATTGATTTGGCAGGGAAAAAACGTATCAATATTACACCGAATACAGATGTAAGGGATTATGACCCTGAACTAGATTCAAAGGGTGAATTAGTAAGTTATACAAGCGATCGCGATGGTAATGAAAATATTTATGCTGTCAATATAATAACACTGGAAAAAAAGCAAATTACAAATTCTGTTAATGACGAATGGGATTCACATCCTTTACCCGATGGAAGTGCAATAGTATATCTCTTTAAATCAAAAGAGAAGCACATGATTTGTATGAAAGAGATGAAAGAAGGAGCGCAGGAAAAGATAGTTCAGAAAAGTCTTACATTAAAATACGACCAACTGGATGTATCTGATAAAGGTATAGCTTATATCCGCTCTACCGGGAGCAGTCATGCAATAGATTATTACATTTTTAATGCTGAAAAACCTATTACATTTCCAGGTGCAAAAGGTGTTAATTGTTTTCCCCAAATCAATGAAACTGAATATCTTTCATGGGTAACTATTAATCCCGATAAATCAGTAAGCATAAATATTACTAAAACAACGGGCTTACCAAAGGATTATAAAACTGTGACACTCTATGGTGCGGAGTTCTTATCAAGCGACAGGGAAATAATACACAAAGTTTCAAAAGATGGAAAAAACATATATACATTTGTTAAAGAAGATAAAAACCTTATTTTTAAGAAAATCAATAATCCTTATATTGAGTAAAAATGCTTCATCAGGCCGGTAAATATATAATAATTATAGCTGTTGTTTTGCTGATTATTGGCCTTATTTTATTTTTTTTCGGAAATAAAATGCATTGGTTGTTTAATCTGCCGGGTGATATTAAAATAGAAAAAAAGAATTTCAGGTTCTATTTTCCATTAGTTACAATGTTTATTCTTAGTATTTTGCGGGTTAAAGAACCGAAAGTGTGAAGGTAAGACGGGGAAGCTGTGCATTGAGCTTGTCGAAATGTTCGTAAAAAATTCGTACTTCGGTGGGATAATCCGTATCAAATTATATTGATCTAAATAGTAATAAAATTTGTAACCTTTTTATAATTCATCCGTATAATCAAATAAATATCTGGTTACTTAATCAAATGTAAACCGCACATAACATAGGGGAGTGTGCGGTTTTTTCAAACTTAAAACCACCTTCACTTGAAGGTGGTTTTTAAGTTAAATAATAATGTATAATTTTGCATTTCATATTTAAAAAATTCTTTATGATAAAAATGCAAATTTTAGATTTTATCGGTTATCTCCTAACCATGGGTGTAGCCGTTTTTCTTATTATAAACAAAAATATCAAATCGAAGTGGTACAGCTTGATTATAGTAGGAATCCTTGCTCTATACGGGCTGATTATAGCAAATTATTATATCTCAGGTATAAATACTGCATTGATTTTAATTAATATTATCATTATTCTGAAAATTCATCGCAAAAAGGAATATTTCCGGCTGTTCGAAGTTGACACAACAAGCAAATATCTGAAAGCCTTTCTGGAATATTATTATAAAGAAATAAACCGGACTGTTCCTTACTATTCTTACAATCCTGATGAAAATACAAAGACTTATGTTTTACTTCGAAATATGGCGGTAGTAGGAGTTTTTATTGCTAAAAAGAAAAATAATCAAACATTATTGATTGACCTCGATTTTGTTATCCCTGAATACCGTGATTTCAGAATGGGAAAGCATATTTATTTTCATAATCAAAAATATTTCTACGACCAGGGCTTCAGGCAATTTCACATAATTTCACTAAGTAAAGAATATGATAATTATCTTCTGAAAATGGGGTTCAGAGAAGATACATCAACTGGCGAACGGATATTTGTAAGAAATATTCAACTCTGAAGTTATTCTTTTTGTTTTATTACTACTTCAACTTTTCCTGACAAGCTATTTTTAAACGTTACAGCATCTTCTGCTTTACCTTCATATAACCCGTAGTGAATTGGTATTGCTATTTTAGCATGAACATCTCCTGCTGATAAAACTGCATCTTCAACTGTTGTCATCGTATAAGTCTGCCCGAGAGGAAGCAAGGCGATATCGCATGTAATATTTTTCATTTCAGGAATTCTGCCGGTATCTCCGGCATGATAAATTTTAACACCATTAATTGTAAATATATATCCAACCCATTTATTTGCTTTGGGATGATATTGTTTATCAGGGTTATAAGCTGCTACTGCTTCAATATTAATGTTACCGATATTTGTCTTTTGCCCGGGTTCTAAAATTGTGACCTTAGTTTTAAAACGTGCTTCTATCTTATCGGCAGCATCTTTTGGAGCAATAAAAGTGGTCTTTTCGTCTTTTATCATAGCAATATCATCAAGCGAAAGATGGTCGTAATGGCTGTGTGTAATTAAAATAATATCCGCTTTTTCGGTTGTTTTTAGTTGATAGGGATCAATGTATATAACTGTTTCCGGCAACTTGATTTAATTGTACATATTTTCATTTTTATTCCTCTGTTTGTATAAGCTACTATTATTTTATATGTAAACCACATTCTTTTTGCTCGGCTTTTTCCCACCACCATCTTCCTGCTCGTACATCTTCTTCGCAACTGTCAATAGCCCGTGTGCAGGGTTCACATCCGATACTCTTAAAACCCCGTTCATATAATATATTATAAGGTATATCATGTTGTCTGATATAATTCCATACCTGTTGCTCTGTCCAGTCAGCTATGGGATTTAATTTTATCAACTGATATTTATCATCCCATTCTATCCTCCTGATGGCTTTCCGTGTCACCGATTGGTCTTTCCTCATCCCGGTAATCCATGCCGACAGGTCTTTTAAAATTCGTTGTAACGGTTCAACTTTTCTGATATGACAGCATTTTTTTCTCATTTCAAAGCTTTCATATATTGATTTAAAGCTATTATCTTCAAATGCTTTTTTAATTTCTTCTTCACGCGGAGTGATTATTTCGATGCAAATATGATATCTTTTATTAGTCGCTTCGATAAGGCGATATGTCTCATTAAACAACTTTTCAGTATCAATTGTAAATATTCTTGCAGTCTGGTCAATTGATACAATCATATGTGTCAGAACCTGATCTTCGGCTCCCATATTTGAAGCAAAAGCGATATTGCCTCTGTATCTTTTGATATAATAAGATAAAAGCTCTTCAGCCGGTACATATCTGTACTTTTCATTTAATTGTTTAATTTCTTCCTGATTCATATTTTAATGTTTTATTTTATTGACGCAAATATATATATAAAAATTAAAAATCAAAAATTAAAAATCAAAAAAATCAAATTTTATTGAAAAATAAAGGATTTTTAGGCATTTTTAATCATAAATGAAACTTCATCATACCCAAAAACCTTGTTTTTCCTATTTTTTAACTCAATACATAACCTGCCAAAATTATCTACACCGGTGATTTTTCCCTTGAAAATCGTATTTCCCGATTTGAATTCATGTTCTTCATTAATTCGGTATAGCCGGTTCAGATAGTCAGAATTTATCCTTTCAATTCCATTTTTTATTAATTGCCGGTAACGGTTCTCTATCTTTTCACAAAGAAGGTCAAGGCATTTTTCACAGTCATGCTCTTCATTGGTCAGTATCTTAAGAGATACCGGATTAGGAGCATCACTCCGGAAACAAATTTGATTCAAGTTCAGCCCTATACCAACTATTGAACAGGATATTTGATCGCCACGGAGAGTATTATCAATAAGAATACCTGCTATTTTGCGGTCATCAACATAAATATCGTTCGG
>JACQWN010000006.1 GCA_016209245.1 Bacteroidia bacterium | reverse complement strand
ATTCAGCTTGTTTGTTGCTTATTCGTTACTCTACTATTCTATATGTTTGATTATCAGTTAAAGTCATTTTTACAGGACAAAAGCGGTAACCTCTGGTTCGGAACTTCTGGCGGAGGTGTTACTGTTATTTTATCTGCGGGTGTTTCGACTTCGCTCAACAACCCGCAGAGTAACCGAACCCTGAGCGGAGCCGAAGGGTTCGATGGTCGCCCGGTAATAACCTTTACCGAAAAGCAAGGCTTATCGAATAATTATGTATTCGGTATGTTAGAGGACAACTCCGGTAACCTTTGGTTCGGCACGCGGTTCGGTTTAAGTAAGCTAACCAACCCGCAAGGTTATCTTACTAAAAATAATAGCCGATGCAATGGCAGTGACGTTGAACAAGGTGACCTTGCGGGTCGGTCTATTTCAGAAGGCAGTAACTCCGAATACGGTGACCTTGCGGGTCGGTCGAAACCTTTATTTAAGACCTACACCTACGAAGATGGTTTCTTAGGGATTGGCGTAAACGGCGGCAATAATGGTAAAAATGTTTACGAAGCCGGCGATGGTACAATATGGATCGCTGCCAACGATAGGCTTATGTGTACAATTAACAAGCATTGAATTGTTTAATGAACCGATTGCCTGGGTCAATCTGTGCAACCGGAGTGTAGAGACGTCATATATGACGTCTCCCGTTGCCAAAGACACCACCCTCACCCTCGGCAACGGCGTAAAAGTCGGCGATTTCGAATTTGATGGCATCACCAAATGGTACGGACTTCCTGAAAATCTAAGCCTGGCTTACGATAACAATTACTTTACGTTCAATTACATTGGAATAACGCAAAAACAAAGTAAAAAGGTAAAATACCAATACAAACTTGAAGGAATAGACGAAAACTGGTCAGCCATAACCAGCCGTACCGAAGCGCCTTATGGAAACTTACCGCAGGGCAGTTACACATTTAAAGTAAAGGCGATGAACAGCGAGGGTTACTGGAGCAAGGAATTTACTTACGGTTTTACAATCCGTCCGCCGTGGTGGGAAACATGGTGGTTTCGTACCATCGCTGTCGCTTTTGTAATAGCGTTAATCATAACCTACATAAAATGGCGTGAACGCAAGCTAAAGAGAGAAAAGATAATATTGGAAGAAAAGGTAAAAGTCCGCACTGCCGAGCTGCAGCAGGCGAATGAAGAAATTACGACAAAGAATGAAACACTTAATCAACAAAATGAAGAAATACGGGTACAGCGTGACGAAATATCAGCACAGAGAGATTTAGTAACCCATCAAAAGGACGAAATAACAACGCAGCGTGATATGGTTACAAAGCAGAAAGAATACATAGAAGAAATACATAAAGATTTAACCGACAGCATACATTATGCAGAAAGGATACAAAGGGCGGTGTTACCGAGTGAGGAATATATAAGGGAGATATTGGGAATGGGGGAACGGACGAGTGGGCGAGTGGGAGAAAGTGAGAAAGCAATATATGGCAGTTTACCGATTACCGATTACCGATTACCGATTACCGACTACTTCGTTCTTTTCAAACCCAAAGACATCGTGAGCGGCGATTTTTACTGGCTGCAAATTCGTAAACAATGGCTTTTTATTACTGTATCCGATTGTACCGGTCATGGCGTACCCGGCGCATTTATGAGCATGCTTGGCGTGTCGTTTCTCAACGAAATCGTAGCACGCGAAGATATAAACACCGCAGGCGGCGTGCTTGACGAACTAAGAAATTATGCAATAAAAGCGTTACAGCAATCCGGCAAAGACACCGAACAGAAAGACATACCTTCGCTCGCTTCGGCAGTCAAGGACGGTATGGATATTTCGTTTGTAACCCTGAATTTAAAAACAAACATATTACAATTTGCCGGTGCTAATAACCCGCTGTATATAATTAAACCTGACCCGCAAGGTCACCTAAAGGCTGACCCGCAAGGTCACGTTACCGAAGATTATCGCCGAGGCAACGGCACCGGTTCTAATAAAGGCGACCTTGCGGGTCAGCTCTCCGAATACGGTGTCCTTGCGGGTCGGAGTTTAATCGAGATCAAAGGCGACAAAATGCCCGTAGCAATTCATCCTGCAATGGAGTCATTCGTAAATCATGAAATAAAAGTGAATACAGGTGATTTGCTCTATTTATGCACCGATGGATACGAAGACCAGTTCGGCGGACCGAGGACCAAAAAATTCATGTCGAAACGCTTAAAAGAACTATTGGTAAAGACATGCCCCGGCATGTTTCAACAAGTTAAATCAATGAAAGAACAAAAAGAAATATTAGACAAAACCATTGAAGACTGGAAATCATATATAAACCCTGAAACCTTAAAACCGAATGAACAGACTGATGATATTACAGTAATGGGAATAAAAATATAATTACTGTTATAAAAACACACTGCCCTGTTATAGCCCCGCACATAAATTATGTGCGGGGTTGGGGTTGAAAATATAATTTTATGGGTGGATAGTAATAATATTTTTAAACAGATGGTAAAAATTCTAATCACCGGAACCGCCGGATTTATTGGATTTCATACAACCCGGCATTTATTAAAGCAGAATTATTCAATCATTGGTTTGGATAATCTAAGCTCGCATCCTGAAAATAATTTGAATCTTAAACGTTTAAAAGAGCTTGGAATTAATACTGATAATATATCTTATAACAAATTAATTGAAAACAAAAATCTTGCATTTATTCAACTTGATATTAAAGATAAAGAAAATTTAAGCAAGCTGTTTCATAAATATAAATTTGATATAGTAATTCATCTGGCAGCCCGCACCGGAGTTCGATATTCTATTCATAATCCGCAGGCATATATTGATGATAATATTCATGGCTTTATTAACTTGTTGGAATGTTGCCATAACGCAAAAGTCAAAAAACTAATCTATGCTTCCAGCTCCTCAGTTTATGGTAACCTTAGTAAAATGCCATACTGTGAAAATAATTTGGTTGACAGCCCTGTTTCGGTTTATGCGGCTACAAAAAGAGCTGATGAGCTATTCGCCTATACGTATTCCCAATTATATGGTATTCAATCTATTGGTCTTCGCTTTTTTACCGTCTATGGTCCTTGGGTGAGGATAGATATGGCCGCATATCTTTTTATGAAAGCTATTGCCGGCGGTACGTGTCTTGAATTATTCAATGAGGGTGACATGTTACGTGATTTTACTTATGTTGATGATGTAGTTCAATGTATCAATTTAATAATTACTAAAATGTTAAATGAAAAAGAACTGCATCCTCATGAACAATTTCTTATTTTTAATGTAGGAAATAGTAAACCATATACATTAGTCGAGTTTTTATCGTATATAGAGAAGAGTCTATGCAAAAAAGCCGAAATAAAATATCTTCCTTTACAGGATGGCGACATGAAAGCCACTTATGCCGATATTACAGAGTTTTTCAATTATACCGGCTATAAACCCTCGACAGATCTTAAAACCGGTGTCAATGAAATGGTGAAATGGTTTAACACATACTGCCAAAATGTCTAAAAAAAACGTTTTTGTTTTTGTAGTTTGTGGAAAGGATATCCATATTAATACTCTGAATTTTTCTATTAATTATTTAAGACATTTTACAGCCAATGAAATTATTGTTGTTACCGACATTCACCGCAATGCTATTTCAATAGAACATCCAAATATTTTAAATATTCAAACACCCAAAGAATTCGACAACCATCAGGCAAGTATTTTCCTAAAGACACGGTTGCATGAAATTCTACCACAAGGCAATAATTATTGCTATCTTGATAGTGATGTTATCGCTATTAGCCACAAAGTAGATGAAATATTTGAATATCTGCCGGAACCGGTTATTTTTGCTTCCGACCATTGCCGGTTAAATCATTTTAGCCCTTATGCCATTAATTGTAATTGCTATAATGAACAAATTGAGAAGCAAAATTTATTCAAACATTATTTTGAGAAATATAATTCCGATTATTCAAATTTATATCAAAAGCCGGCTACAAGAGAACTTTTGGCAGAATTAAGAGATATAAAAAGATATCCGCTGAAAAGTATACCGGTTATTTTGAAGTATTTATCAGTTAAATATTTTCCGGGACTCAGATATTTTAATTTAAATAAAAAATTAT
>JACQWN010000005.1 GCA_016209245.1 Bacteroidia bacterium | reverse complement strand
ATGAATGACGGATTTGCTATCGTTGAAGCTTCGGGAGGTACACAACCTTATACATTCAACTGGTACGACGAAGATTCGATTTTAATAAGCACCGGTTCCGGAATAACTATTGATTCAATGATTAATATGGCAGAAGGTATTTACATAGCACAAGTAGTGGATGATAGCTCATGTACAAGAATCGAGTTTATTGAAATAATTGACCCGGATTCTTTAATGCTCAATATTCTGCATACTGCCGTAACATGCAATGATACATGCGACGGAGCTCTTACTGCCCTGGTAACCGGAGGTACCGTGCCATATATATATTTATGGAGCAATGGAGATTCCGATTCGACAATAACCGGATTATGCCCGTATGATGCCTACAACATTATTGTAACCGATGCACATGGTTGTACAGCGACAGGAAGGGATTCGCTGCAAGCCCCTGTACAAATATCAATAATAATTGATTCATTAGAAGGCACAACTTGCAGTCAAAATACTATAGATGGATTGATATTTATTACTACAAGCGGCGGTACAACACCGTACAATTTCTTATGGTCAAACACCATGATTGACGAAGATATTGACAGTCTTAATTCGGGATGGTATTATCTGACCATAACCGATAATGTTAATTGTCAATTCACCGATTCAATATATGTGACGCCTGGGCTTGTTGTGGAAGCGGATGCAGGATATGACGGCATTATTTGCCAAGGTGAAAAATACCAGTTAATCGGTGACTCCAACATCAATGCTTATTGGTTTACCTGGACACCAAATTATGCTATTACCGATACTGCGATTTATAATCCTGTAGTCAACCCCATGTTCGATACATTATATATTTTACATGTTGAAGATATTGCAAGAAATTGCTGGGACGAAGATGCCGTATATATCGAAGTATTACCGGTTCCTGTTGTTGATGCCGGCCAGGATCTACTTATACGGTCGAACGAAACCGCATATCTCGATGCTACCTGCAATGAGGCAAATGCTCATTATTTATGGAGTCCTTCAACATGGCTTTCTGATATCAGAATCGAGGATCCAACGGCTGAGCCAGATGTTACAATCATGTATTACCTTACCGTAACCGCCGAAAATGGTTGCATAAATCTTGATTCCGTTTTAATCAGAGTTATACCTGCACTGTTTATTCCAAGCGGTTTTACACCTAATAATGATGGAGATAACGATGATTGGGATATCGGATACAGCGAGTTTTACCCTGATATGGAAGTACAGGTGTTTAACCGCTGGGGTAAGGAGCTTTTCTATGAAAGGGGCTATACCGAAAAATGGGATGGTACATATAAAGGGAAGCCGTTACCGGCAGGTACATATTACTATATTATAAAACTAAACGATGAGTTAAATACCGAACCGATTACAGGACCGATTACGATAATAAGATAAAAAATATATGACGCTTCGTTGTCCTGCAGACGAACGAAGGTCGGGTGACCTCAATTCGTCTGCAGGACAATTGAGCGTCATTAAATTATTAAAAATTAAACGTATGAAAATAAAAATTATAGGATTATTGGCCATTGGTTGCTATACCGGCTTATATGCCCAGCAATTGCCGCAGCAAAGCCAGTACATGTTTAATGATCTAATGTATAATCCTGCAGTAGCAGGCACAAGGGATTACTACCAGGCGATATCGAATAACCGTTATCAATGGATTGGTATTGTTGATGCACCACGGACGTATATGTTGAGCGTTTATGGCCCGAACAGAGGATTAAACATGGGTTACGGCGGTTACATCTTCAACGATGTTACAGGACCTACGAGCCGAACCGGACTAAATGCAGCTTATGCATACCAGTTCAAAGCTACGGAAGACCTAAAAATCTCATTAGGTTTGTCGCTTGGGTTGCTTCAGTACAAGGTGGACTTTACAAAGATTACGTTCAAGGAAGAGGAGAAGACGATTGAAAATGAGCTTAATACAGATTACATGCCTGACGCTAATTTTGGAGTATATGTTTTCAGCAGCAAATATTACGGCTGCTTTTCAGTTAACCAACTGTTCAACAACCGTATTAAAATCTATGATAAACGGGCTGACAGCGATTCCCGGCTTAAAAATATAAATTCATAATCAATGAAATGTTTGCAATCGAACCATCAATGCTGATTAAATATGTTCATCCGGCGCCGGCTCAATTTGAATTAAACGCTAAAGTTATCTTTAAGCAGGATATTTATGCAGGAATATCATACCGTCATGCTGATGCAATAGCAATATTAGTCGGATATGAATTAATGGATCAGATATTTTTTGGCTACGCTTATGACTTTGCTGTTACAACAATCAGAAAGCACAGTACAGGGTCACACGAGCTTATGATAGGCGCCAAGTTTAATAAAATAAAGCAGGCGGAGGAAGAGATGGTGCCGTTTCAATAACATTAGATAAAAAAAATATGAACGAAGAAGAACTTAAAAAAAAAATAAGCAAAGGCGAGAATCATTTAACAGAGTTTAAAAAAACAATTACTAATAATAATGAATTGGCAAAAGATATATCGTCTTTTGCTAATTCTAATGGTGGCCAGCTTTTTATTGGGATAACAAATTCCGGTGAAATAACAGGAATACAAGAAATTGATAGCACAATGCGTCGTATTGACGATGTAGCATATAATTGCTGTGAACCTCCAATTACTGTTTATCAGGAAATACTAAATGTATCGGATAAGACGGTTTTAATTATTAATATTCCTAAGGGAACTCAAAGACCTTACAGGACAAAAACAGGGCAATGTTATATTCGATCTGCTAATCGCAATCGGCAAACATCATGGGAGGAGCTTCGTCGTCTATTTCAGGATTCAAGTAATATTTTCTATGATGAAACAATTGTTCAAAACGCCTCATTGACCGATATTGATACAACGATCTTCCGTGATTTTGTGTCGGAATTTTTGGATCCGGATATTTCAGAAAATGACATGGAACCTCTTCTTAAAAATTTTCATCTGGTACGTTCTTATAATGAATCGCTAAAACCGACATTAGCAGGATTGCTTTTTTTCGGAAAAAAGACACAATTTTATCGTCCGACTGCTTATGTTGTATGTGCCTTTATCAAGGGAAATGATATATCCATAGCCCCTTTCGATAAAAAAGATATTATGGGTACAATTCCACGAATACTGGAACAAACACTTGCTTTTGTTCGGTTATATCTTGTACAACAGCATGAAATAAAAAGTTTTGAACCGGAAATGAAAGAAGAAGTGCCTGAATTCGTTCTACGGGAAGCAATAGTAAATGCTATCGCACATAGAGATTATACTATCAGCGCTCCTGTACGGATTATTGTCTTTTCAGACAGAGTTGAAATTCATTCTCCGGGATTATTACCTAATACCGTAACAATTGAAAGCATGAAAACCGGCGGTTCACATATATTACGTAACCCTGCAATTTACAATATTTTATTAAAAATGCGCATGGTGACTAATATGGGAAGTGGTATAAAAAGAATAGTGCGTACTATTAAAGAATATACTGGTCAAGAGATACAACTTGCCGTTACAGAAAGTGAATTTGTGTTGACCATTCCACGCAAGCCGAAATGATATACAAAAAGCTCCTTTCTTTTATGAAAAAAAAAATGAAAATACTTCTACCTGCTTTCCTTTTATTATTTCTATATTATTGCGCTTCGGAGGTTAAAGATGAAAAACAAAAATATCATATCCCATCTGATAAAATAGCTCTTATACTTGTGGATATGCACTTAGCCGATGCCACATTAAATATTGTAAACCTTAATCAACAAGTAAAAAATTTTAAGCCGGAAGGTTATTATAATGAAATTCTGAAAAAATATAGGTACTCACGTAAAGAATTAGAACTGAGCATTGATTATTATTCCCGGCATCCCGAGGAATTTGATATTGTTTACGAAAAAGTGCTAAATCGTCTAAGCATTCTTGAAGGAAATATTTCACAAAGTAAAACAAATGCTCCGTAAAATATCTGCAGATTATATTTTTCCAATATCAAAGCCTCCATTAAAAAATGGTATTCTTGAAATTGACGGCAATGGAAAGATAATTGAAATTATAGATACCGGAGGGAAAATTAATAAATCGCAAAACCTGGAATTTTACAACGGGATACTGGTGCCTGGATTTATCAATGCTCATTGCCATCTTGAATTATCTCATCTTGCAGGGAAAATACCTCAAAAAACCGGGTTACCTGATTTTCTCCACAAAATGCGGCTTTTAAAAAATGAGGCGAATGATGAAATTATATCAAAAGCGATGAAAAAAGCTGATAAAGAAATGTTCATGAACGGCATTGTGGCAGTTGGTGATATATCGAATACTGAAATCAGCTTTAATATTAAAAAGCAAAGTAAAATACAATATCATACGTTTATTGAAGTATATGGTTTAGATAAAAAATCTACAAATAATACCTTTAATAACGCACTACAGCTTGAAAGAGAAGCGAAGAACCTCAGCCTTTCCTGCTCCATTACCCCTCATTCCCCATATTCCCTTTCGGAAAAGCTATTCAGAAAGATTCGAGCATATAATTCAGGTAATCGAAGTACAATATCTATACATAATCAGGAAAGTTTTGACGAGAATCTGCTATTCAAACATAAAAGCGGAAGCTTGTATGAACTGATTAATAATATTGACAAAGGATTTCCATTCAAAAACCCGACAGGAAAAAATTCCCTTTCTTCAATACTTGATTTTCTGCCGGGGAAAAACAAGATTATTCTTGTGCATAATACATACACCTGTGAAGATGATATTGAAGAAATAAATTCTTATCTTCAAAGCGATAACTTATTTTGGGCACTTTGTCCCCGTGCTAATTTATATATAGAAGATAAATTGCCCGATATTGAATTATTTGTCAAGAAGGGTCAGCAAATTGTTCTTGGAACTGATAGCCATGGTTCAAATACAAGTCTTTCAATACTCGAAGAAATGAAAGTCATCGCTGAGAATTTTAATAATATTTCTCTTGATGAAATGATAAAGTGGGCGACGCTAAATGGTGCAAAAGCGCTGGGTTTTGACGAGCGTTTGGGGAGTTTTGATACAGGCAAGATGCCCGGAGTTATATTAATTGAGAATATTGATTTTATCAAAATGCGTCTTAAATCCCAAAGCAGAATCAAAAAATTATATTAATTAGGGTTTGCTGAAAAAAAATTATTTGATTGTAATACAGCAAATTATGTAATGACCGTTTATTAAAAATGCAAAGGAT